>JBFJMD010000296.1:0-4054 GCA_041634115.1 Thermoanaerobaculia bacterium
CAGCACCACGAGCGGGATGATCAGCGCGCCGAGCCACCACCGCGGCGAGAGGTGGAGCTTGAGCTCGCGCTCGGTGAGCGCCAGGAAGTCCTCGCGCTCGGTGAGCGCCTCGATCCGCGACTTCGGCCCGAACACCAGCAGCGTGTCCCACTGGTGGATCGGGATCGAGGCCACCTTCTTGCTGATCAACTCGCCGGTGCGCCCCAGCGCCAGGACGAAGCAGCCGAACTGCTTGCGGAAGTCCATCTCCTTGAGCGTCCTGCCGATGAAGCGGGCGGTGGGCGAGACCTGGACCTCGGCCAGGATCGTCAGCTCGTCGCTCAAGTCCCGGTCGGTGAGCTTGAAGTCGGTCAGCAGCAGCAGGCCGTTGTGCTCCTTGAAGGCGACGATGTCCTCCATCGAGCCGCGCACCAGCAGCACGTCGTCGACCTCCAGCGGCGTGTTGCGGATGTCCTGGTAGATCTTGCGCTTGCCGCGCAGGATCTCCAGCACGTTCATCTCGAAGCGCTCGCTGACCTGCTCCTGCACCACGGTGCGGCCGACGAGCCGCGAGCCGGGGGAGACCCGCAGCTCGGTCAGGAAGCCGCGCAGGTGGTACTTGCGGGTGAGGCTGGAGATGATGCTCCGCGAGGGGATGAAGCGCATCACCACGAAGATGTTGTAGAAGAGCCCGACGACCAGGAAGACGCCCCCCAGGTAGAAGAACTCGAACATCGAGAACTCGCCGACCGGGGACTCCTCGGCCAGCGCGCTCACCAGCAGATTGGTCGAGGTGCCGATGAGCAGGCAGGTGCCGCCGAAGATCCCGGTGAACGACAGCGGCAGGAGGATCTTGGAGGGGCTGAACCGGAAGTGGCGGGAGAGCTGGATCGCCACCGGCATCATGACGGCCACCGCCGCGGTGTTGTTCAGGAAGGCCGAGATGCCGCCGGTGAGCAGCAGCAGGAGGACCGACGCCCGCCAGCGGTCCGCCCCGGCGACGCGGGTCAGCCGGTAGCCGATCTTGGCCACCAGCCCGCTCTGCACCAGGGCGCCGCTCAAGATGAACATCATCATCACCGTGATCACCGCCGGGTTGCTGAAGCCGGAGACGGCCTGCCGGGGGGTGACGAGGCTGAACGCCAGGAGCAGGCCGAGGCAGGTCAGGGCGACCACGTCCATCGGCATCCACTCCATCGCGAACGCGGCGACCGCGAAGAGGATGATGGCGACGAGGAGAGCGATCTCGAGGGTCAAGATCCGGGCCCCCGGCGGCCCCGCCCGGGACCCGCCCGCCTCGCGGCCCTCACGACGAGCCGCCGGCCGTGCCCGTGTCGAGCTCGATGCCTTCGGCCTTGAGCTTGGCGAGGAGGTCGTTCTTCTCGACCGACTTGCGGTAGGCCTCCAGCGGCTCGACGAGCTTCTTCTTGACGAGCTCGATCAGGCTCTCGTTGAGCAGCCGCATCCCCTGGCGCCGCCCCGTCTGCATCGCCGAGGCGATCTGGAAGGTCTTGCCCTCGCGGATCAGGTTCGACACCGCGGGCGTGCCGACGAGCACTTCGAAGGCGGCGACCCTGCCGCCGCCGATCCGCCGCAGCAGCGTCTGGGCGACCACCGCGAAGAGGCTCTCGGCGAGCATCATGCGGATCTGGCCCTGGCGGTCGGCCGGGAACTGGTCGATCAGCCGCTCGACGGTGGACGGGGCGGTCGTGGTGTGCAGGGTGCCGAAGACGAGGTGGCCGGTCTCGGCGGTCTCGATCGCCGTCGAAGTGGTCTCGAGATCGCGCATCTCGCCCACCAGCACGATGTCCGGGTCCTCGCGCAGGGCGGCGCGCAACGCCTTCTTGAACGACTGGGTGTGGACCCCGACCTCGCGCTGGTTGACGAGGCAGCGGCGGGAGGGGTGCACGAACTCGATCGGGTCTTCGATCGTGACGATGTGGTCGTAGCGCTCGCGGTTGATCAGGTCGATGAGCGCCGCCAGCGTCGTCGACTTGCCGCTGCCGGTCGGACCGGTCACCAGGACGAGCCCCTTCGTCAGGTGGACCACCTGGCGCATGACCTCGGGAATGCCGAGCTCTCCGAAGCCCGGGATCTCGGTCGGGATGACCCGCATGACCGCGCCGACGCCCAGCCGGTCGCGGAAGAGATTGATCCGGAAGCGGGCCGTGCCCGGCAGCTCGAAGGCGAAGTCGGTGTCGTTCGTGCTCTCGAACTGATCGCGGCTCCGCTCGGGAGTGATCTCGAAGAGCAGCTTCTTGAGCTCCTCGGACTCCGGGGCGGCGTAGCCGGCGAGCGTCTCGAGCTCGCCGTGCAGGCGGATCCTCGGCGGCTGCTGGGAGGTGAGGTGGAGGTCGGACCCGCCGCGCTCGACCAGCTCGCGCAGCAGGTCTGGAATGCTGGTGACGGGCGCGGTCTCTCCGGCCGTCGCCGCGGCCTCGGCGGGGGCCTCGGCCGCCGCGGCCGGCTCGCCCATGGTCTCCGAGGCCGCCGGCGCCGGCCGGCTCGCGGGCTCCGGCCCGGCCTCGGCCGCCTCCGCCCGGGCGACGACCGCCGACCAGCCCTTCTCCCCACGGGTCGCCTGCACCCGCAGCTCCACCCCGTCGCAGGTGTAGCCGAAGCCGCGCGTCTCGCCGGCCTCGCCGTCTGCGGCCAGCGGCGGATCGGGGTCGAGCTCGTTGAGCAGCAGTCGGATCGACTCGCCTTCGAGCGTCGTCTTGGTGACCCGGTGCTCACTCTCGCCCTGGCGCAGCACGGGAAGGTCGCCGGGCTCGAGCGCCAGCGCGTCCATCCGGTTGTCGATCAGCACCCGGAAGAGCTTTTCGAGAGAGGGCATCGCCGCCGAACCTACACCCGGATCCTGGACACCGCGTCGCGGTGGACGTAGTAGACGCCCTGCCGGGTGTGCACCAGAAGAAAGCGCGGAGGGCTCGCGTTCAGGTAGTCGGAGACCCGGGCGGAGGTGGAGCGCGCCTCGTAGACCAGCTCCCCGCGCAGGTGCTCGCCGGAGCCCAGCACGAGGTCCACGCGGGCCCGCAGGGCGCCGACCTCCTCGAGCAGCTCCAGCTCGGGCGGCGGCTCGTCGAAGCGCACGTAGGCGATGCCGCGCACCCTCACGAGCCAGGTGAAGCCCTCGATCTCGCAGGGGAGGAAACGGCTCTCCGGGTCGTTCAGCCGGTCGCCGACCGACTCGTGTCGTGGGGCGTGGGGACCGACCCGATGGAGGAAGAAGGTGACCTCCGAGGAGCTGCCGTCCAGCTCCACGAGGTGCGCGTCGAGCCTGTCGACCTCGATCTCCAGTCCCATGACCGCGCGTATCTTAGCAAGCCGGTCGCTCGCGCTCGTGGGGCGGATCTTCTACAATTGCGGCCGCTCGCGACAAGAATTGGAGGCCGTTGACCCATGAAGACCCGTCACTGGATCGTCTACGCCGCGCCCGCCGTCCTGGCGCTCTCCCTCGCCGCCTGCCGGGCCCCCGGTCCGCCCGTCGCCCGGCTGTCGGTCGGCCCGGAGGTGCTCGAGGTCACCTACCCGGGGTACACCGAGCTGAGCCTCTCGTGGGACCACGAGTCGCGCGAGCGGCTGGAGGGCCTGGTCGGCGAGCCGCGGGTCTTCGTCCACCTGCTCGACGAGGGCGGCGGCGTGACCCGCACCTTCGACCATCCGATCCCCTTCGAATGGTCGGACGCCGGCTCCGCCGAGTACGAGATCAAGCTCTATCAATCCGCCCTGGCGCCGCCCCTCGCCGCCGGCTCCTACCCGCTCTCCATCGGGCTCTACGACCGGGACGGCAACCGCTGGCCGCTCGAGGTCGAGGGCGAGGAGATCGACGACGCCGAGTACCTGGTCGCCACCGTGGAGGTCCTCGAGCCCGCCTCGGGCTTCCCGATGTTCTACTTCTCGCCCGAGTGGAAGGCGATCGAGACCGGCAACGACCGCCAGGTCCTCGGGCGGCGCTGGCTGGGGGAGTCGGGCTCGCTCCGGGTGACCCGGATCGACCGGCCGGGAACGCTGTGGTTGCAGGTCGGGGTCCCGGCCGAGGCGGCCGAGGGCAAGGTGCTGGTGTTTGCCGAGG
>JBFJMD010000297.1:0-4053 GCA_041634115.1 Thermoanaerobaculia bacterium
ACAGCTCCGAAGTCTCGGAGGGCCACCGGCTGATCGTGGACCTGATGCCGTCCTCGGTTTCGATCATCGCCGACCCCGACCAGATCAGCCAGATCTTCTGGAACCTGGCGCGCAACGCGCTGCGGGCGATGCCCGGCGGCGGCACCCTGCGCATCGAGGGCACCCTCGAGGACTCGGGCTACCGCGTCCACTTCATCGACGACGGCCGCGGGATGACCGAGGAGGAGCGGGCGAACCTCTTCCACCCCTTCCATTCGTTCTTCGACGCCGGCAGCGGCATCGGGATGGCGATCGTCTACCAGATCGTCCAGGAGCACGGCGGCCGGCTGCTGGTCGAGAGCAGCCCGGGGCGCGGCACCACGATCACGGTCGAGCTGCCGGTCGGCAAGCCCGCCGCCGTCACCACGGTGCCGGTGGGGGCATAGGGGGCCATGACCCGCATCCTGGTCGTCGACGACGAGAGCAGCATCCTGGACTTCCTCCGTCTCCTGCTCGAGGACGAGGGCTACGCGGTCAAGACGGCGAGCTCGATGGAGGCGGCGCGGCAGCTGTTCGCCGAGGACAGCTTCGACCTCGTCCTCTGCGACATCATGATGCCGGACGGCAACGGCCTCGATCTGCTGAAGGAGATCAAGCGCGACGACGCCCGCGCCTCGGTCATCATGATGACCGCCTACACCTCGACCAAGTCGGCGATCGAGGCGATGAAGCTCGGCGCCTACGACTACGTCTCGAAGCCCTTCGACGTGGACGAGCTGCGGGTGCTGGTCCAGAAGGCGCTCGAGAAGACCGAGCTGGTGGACGAGAACGTCTACCTCCGGCGCGAGCTCGAGGAGAAGTACCGGTTCTCGAACATCATCGGCCGCAGCCGCCGCATGCAGGAGATCTTCAAGCTCATCGAGCGGGTGGCGCGCACCAGCTCGACGGTCCTGCTCGAGGGCGAGAGCGGCACCGGCAAGGAGCTCATCGCCCGCGCCATCCACTACGCCAGCCCGCGGGCGTCGAAGCGGTTCCTGTCGGTCAACTGCGGCGCGATGCCCGAGAACCTGCTCGAAAGCGAGCTTTTCGGCCACGAGCGCGGCGCCTTCACCGGCGCGGTGCGCGAGAAGAAGGGCCTCTTCCGCGAGGCCGACGGCGGCACCCTCTTCCTCGACGAGATCGGCGAGACCGCGCCCTCGATGCAGGTCAAGCTGCTGCGCGCGCTGCAGGAGAAGAAGGT
Source organism: Thermoanaerobaculia bacterium (assembly GCA_041634115.1). Classification (GTDB taxonomy): domain Bacteria; phylum Acidobacteriota; class Thermoanaerobaculia; order Multivoradales; family JAHEKO01; genus JBFJMD01. Next base: position 1,220 of record JBFJMD010000297.1, read on the forward strand.
GCGCAGCGTCGGCGGCCACCGCGAGGAGCCGGTGGACGTCAGGATCATCGCCGCCACCAATCAGGACCTGAAGGAGCGGATCCGCGAGAACGAGTTTCGCGAGGACCTCTACTACCGGATCAACGTGATCCCGATCAAGCTGCCGGCACTCCGGCAGCGGCGCGAGGACATTCCGCTCCTCGCCGACTACTTCATCAAGAAGTACTGCACCGAGATGAAGATCGAGCGCAAGGGGATCTCGGTCGAGGCGATGAAGACCCTCGAGTCCTACGACTGGCCGGGCAACGTGCGCGAGCTGGAGAACGTGATCGAGCGGGCGCTGGCGCTCTCCGCCGACGAGGCGATCACGGCCGAGGACATCCCGGCCCAGCTCACCTCCCGCACCCCGCGCGAGGTGGACAGCGTCAGCCTGCCGGACCAGGGTCTCGACCTCGAGAGCTACCTGGACGACATCCGCCGCCAGCTCATGAGCGAGGCGCTCGAGCGCTCGAACGGCGTCCAGACCCAGGCCGCCGAGCTCCTCGGCGTCTCCTTCCGCTCCTTCCGCTACTACGCCAAGAAGCTCGGCCTGATCGGCACCGAGGAGCCGCCGGCCGCCGAAGAGCAGGCGAGCGGCGCCTAGCGGATCGCCGAGGCGCCCTCGATCGGCACTGCTACTCGCTCGGCCAGATTGCGCCGGCGCGTTTCAACCATGCCGCGGATCGTGACCGGTCAACGAGCTTCGCGGAGAACAAGGCGTCACGGCCATTGCCCTCCTTGAAGATCACCTCGAAACCCAGTCTCGTCAAGACGCAGTCGATGATGTCGCGAGAGATCCACATGAACTGGCCACCGGCGTGGCCACACTGGGCGTAGGCGCTCGGCGCCTCGCAAAGCAGCTTCATGAAGCCCTTTTCCGAGCACGCGCAGGCCACGTTCATCGCAAGCACACCACCGATTCTCAGGGCTCTTGCGGCGGTCAGGAAGTAGATCACCAGCGTGTCGAGGTCGACGTGGACCATTGCATCGAATGAGTAGATTCCATCGATGCGCTCTTTGAGCCCTCTCTCCTCGAGCGCGTCCAACATCGTGGAGTGGCTCTGGTCCAGCAGCACCGTTTCGAGCCGCCCATCTTCAATCGCTCCCGCGCACCGCTCGCGCAGAGCGCGCTCGAACTCTCGGGACACGTCGAAGGAGAGAATGGAGGCGCGCGCGAAGCGCTGCAAGGCGAGGACCGTGTAGCGACCGGCCCCGGCGCCGAGCTCGCACAGGTATGAGGGCTCCCGGTCGAGCGCCTCGACCAGGGAGGAGCTGAAAATCTCGTCGGTGAGGCGAAGATCGCCCCACTCGTCACCCGGCCACTCGAAGCTCGCGTCCGTCGTATTCAGCACTCGCCATTCTTCGAGATCTTCTTTCTTGAATCGCCCGCGTTTCTTGATGTCGGGGAAGACCTCGACCACATAGTTGTCCCAGAATTCGCGGTATCTGCTGTCGTGACGCGCCGACATCCGAGCCTCCAGGTGCGCGCCGGCGAACCGGTGCGCGCGGCCGTGGCGGATCTTATACCCTCGGCCCGATCGGCGCGGACGAGCCCTCCGCCGCCGAAGAGCCGGTCCGCGTCGTGCCGCGGATCGGGCCGCAGCTCCCGCCGGACCCGGAGGGGCGGACGCGGTCCCGACGCGCGATCCGGAACGGCACCCGCCGCGTAGATGGGGGTGGAGCCGCCTTCGGGCTCCGGACAATCGAAGATCCCAGGGAGACGAACACCATGAATCGAAGAGAGATCCTGCTGGCGGCCGTGGGCCTGGCCGCCTGGCCGCTCGTCGCGCGGACCCGGGCGGCGGCCGGCGGGCCCGCGCCGGAGCCCCTGACCAAGCCCCTCGCGGAGTGGCAGCGCCTGCTGACCGCCGAGCAGTTCCACATCCTGTTCCGGGAGGGCACCGAGCCGCCGTACTCGAGCCCGCTCAACGACGAGAAGCGCGAGGGGCACTACCTGTGCGCCGGCTGCTTCCTGCCCCTCTTCTCGTCCGAGACCAAGTACGACAGCGGCACCGGCTGGCCCAGCTTCTGGGCTCCGCTCGAGGGCCGCCTCGGCACCAAGACCGACTGGAAGACCGGCTATCCGCGGACCGAGTACCACTGCGCGCGCTGCGGCGGCCACCAGGGGCACGTCTTCGAGGACGGTCCCCGGCCGACGGGGCTGCGCTACTGCAACAACGGCCTCGCCCTGCGCTTCGTCCCCGCCGGCGAGGCGCTGCCGGAGCTGCGGCCGTGAGGCGCCGGGGCGGGTGGGTCGCCGCGCTCGCCGGCCTCTGTCTCGTGCTCGCGCCGCCTAGCCCGGCCGCGGCGGAGGCGCCGCTCGCCCGGGCCACCTTCGCCGGCGGCTGCTTCTGGTGCATGGAGCCGCCCTTCGACAAGCTGGACGGGGTGGTCTCGACCACCTCGGGCTACGCCGGCGGCGACGAGCCCGATCCCGACTACCGGCAGGTCTCCGCGGGCCGCACCGGGCACGCCGAGGTGGTGCAGGTGGCGTTCGATTCGTCGAAGGTGACCTACGAGAAGCTGCTCGAGGTCTTCTGGCGCAACATCGACCCCACCGTCCAGGACCGCCAGTTCTGCGACTGGGGTCGCCAGTACCGCACCGCGATCTTTACCCACGACGACGCTCAGCGGGCCGCCGCCGAGGCCTCCCTCGAGCGGATCCGGGCCTCGGGGCGGTTCGAGCGCATCTTCACCGAGATCGCCCCCCTCGAGGCCTTCTACCCGGCCGAGGACTACCACCAGGACTTCTACAAGAAGAAGCCCGAGCACTACGCCCGCTACCGCAGCGGCTGCGGCCGGGACCGGCGCCTCCG
>JBFJMD010000298.1:0-4046 GCA_041634115.1 Thermoanaerobaculia bacterium
CAGGCAGACCAGCGCCACCACGATCGACTCCTCGATCAGGGTCCGGGTCAGGGTCTCGATCGAGCGCTCGATCAGGCCGGTGCGGTCGTAGCCCACCGAGATCTCGACCCCCTCGGGCAGCCCGGCGCCGAGCTCCGTCAGCCGCTCCTTGACGCGGGCGATCGTGGACAGCGTGTCGGCGCCCGAGCGCACCACGACCACGCCGCCCACCGTCTCCCCCTCGCCGTTCCAGTCGGCCAGGCCGCGCCGGATCTCGGGGCCGATGGTGACGTTGGCCACGTCGGTGAGCAGGATCGGCACACCCCCGGGGCCGCTGCCGAGCACCACCGCCTCGAGGTCGCGGATCTCCTTCACGTAGCCGCGGCCGCGCACCATGTACTCGCGCTCCGACATCTCGACCAGCCGCCCGCCGACCTCGACGTTCGAGCGCTGGATGGCGCGGCCGACGGCCTGGAGCGGGAGCCCGTAGGCGCGCAGGCGGACCGGGTCGACCTCCACCTGGTACTGGCGCACGAAGCCGCCGATCGAGGCCACCTCGGCCACCCCCTCGACCGAGGAGAGGCCGTACTTCAGGTACCAGTCCTGGAGGCTCCGGAGGTCGGCGAGCGAGTGCCGGTCCGAGTTCAGAACGTACATGAAGGCCCAGCCGACGCCGGTGGCGTCGGGCCCGAGCTGCGGCGACACCCCCCGCGGCAGGTCTTTCGCCAGCCCGGACAGATACTCGAGCACCCGCGAGCGCGCCCAGTAGAGATCGGTGCCGTCCTCGAAGAGGACGTAGACGAAGGAGAAGCCGAAGAAGGAGTAGCCACGCACCACCTTGGCGTAGGGCACCGCCAGCATCTTGGTGGTGATCGGGTAGGTGACCTGGTCCTGGACGACCTGCGGCGCCTGGCCCGGGAACTCGGTGAACAGGATCACCTGGACGTCGGACAGATCGGGGATCGCGTCGATCCTCGTCTCCCGGATCGCCCAGACCCCCGCCAGGATCGCCAGGACCAGCCCCACCGTCACCAGGAGCTGGTTCTTGAGCGACCACTCGATCAGCCTATTGAGCATGGCCGCCCTCCCCCTCGATCGCGCCCGGCGCCCTTTTGACGCGCTGCGCGATCATCTTGCGGATCGCCTCCTGCAGGCTCGCCTCGGAATCGATCAGGAACTGCGCCGAGGTGACCACCCGGTCGCCCTCGGCGAGGCCCTCCAGCACCTCGACCCAACCCTGTCCCTCGTGCCCCAGCGTCACCGCCCGCGGCTCGAAGCGGCCCGCGCCCAGCTCGACCACGACGACGTTGCGCTGCCCGGTGCGCAGCACCGCGAGCGACGGCACGGTGAGCGCCTCGCCCGCCGCCAGCGGCTGGAAGGTGACGGTCGCGAACATGCCGGAGCGCAGCCGGCCGGTCGGGTTGGGCACCTCCAGCTTGACCCGCAGCGTGCGCGTCTTCTCGGAAAACTCCGGCTCGATGAAGCGGACCGTGCCGCGGAAGGTCTCGCCCGGAAAGTAGGTGAACTTCACCTGGGCGGGCGTGCCTTCGCCGATCCAGGCCACCTGGTCCTCGAAGATCTCGACCGAGAGCCAGAGCGAGGAGAGGTCGGCGATGTGGTAGGTCTCCATCCCCGGCCGGACCGCCATCCCCTCGAGCCCGTGCATGCGCTTCATCACCAGGCCGCTCGCCGGCGAGACGACCTTCAAGGTGCGGAAGATCTCGCCGGTCTCCTCGAGCCGCGCGATCTGCTGCGGCGCGATGTCCCAGTAGGAGAGCCGGGTGCGGGCCGCGTCCACCAGCGCCTCGGCCCGGCGGCCGGCGTCCTCGCCCGAGCCGCCCAGCTTGCGCGCGTACTCGATCGCCGACAGCAGCTCCTGCTCGGTCTGCACCAGCTCAGGCGAGTAGATCTCGAAGAGCGCCTGGCCCTTCTTGACCGGCTCCCCGACGTAGTTGACGTAGACCTTCTCCACCCAGCCGTTGTACTTCGTGGTCACCGTGACCATGCGCTCCTGGTCGTACTCGAGGTAGCCGATGGTGCGGATCTCGTGGGTCAGGTCGCGCCGCTCGACCGGCGCGCTCTGCACGTTCATGTTCTGGACGACCGCCGGATCGATGGTGACGGTCGAGCCGGCGCCCATCGCCCGGCCGGCGTCGTCGGCGTAGACCGGCACGTAGTCCATGCCCATTTCGTCCTTCGCCGGCACCGGCGAGGTGATCGTCGGGTCCATCGGGTTGCGGTAGTAGAGGACCTCGCGCTCGCCGTCGGGCGCCGCTCGAGCGGGCCCCTCGGCCTTCACGGGAACCAGGGTCATGCCGCAGATCGGGCACTCCCCCGGGTTCTCCTCGAGGATGTGCGGGTGCATCGGGCAGGTCCACATCGCGGCCGGCGCCGCCGTCTCGCGCCCGGGCTCCATCTCGCTCGCCGTGCGGGTCGGCGCGAGCCGGGTGTCGAGCGGATGGAAGTTCAGGGGGTCGAAGAAGAGGACGTAGAAGGCGAGGAAGCTCCCGCCGACCCAGAGGAGCGGCGCGAGCCACCGCAGGGCCCGGTTCTTCGTGTGCTGGCTTTCGTTCGTCATGGCGAGTCTCACTTCGTAGGGGTCGGGGGGTTGGGAGACGCTCCGAGCGCGGGCCGTCCCAGCGGCCCGCCGAGCGCGCCCTCGAGCTGCGCCAGGCCGACCAGGTAGTCGGCCCGGGAGCGGGCGGCGGCGGTGCGGGCCCCGAAGAGGACGTGCTCCGCGTCCAGAAGGTCGAGGGCGTTCAAGGTGCCGGCGATGTAGCCGGCCTGGGCCGACTCGAGGGACTCCTCGGCCTGGACGATGAGCAGGTCCTCGACCAGTCGGAGCTGCCGCCAGGTGAGCGGCACCCGCTGGGCGAGGTCGCCGATCCCGGCCTCGATTGCCGCGACGACCTCCCGCCTCGCCCGGCGGGCCGCGGTCTCGTGCTCGACCGCCTCCTCGACCCCGGACGCCAGCTTCTTTCGCCAGATCGGCAGGGTGATCCCCCCCTGGAGACCGAGGACGTCGTCGCCGTTGCCCGGCGGCGGCATCAGCCGGCCCGGCGCGTCGTCGCGCCGATCGATCACCGTGTAGGTCAGCCCGACCCGGAAATCCGGCCGGTAGCCCTTCTCGGCGAGCCGGATCAGGGTCTCGGCACGGGAGATCCGGGCGTCCGCCGCCGCCAGCTCGGGCCGCGCGAGAAGCGCCGTCTCGACCAGGGCGCGGGGGTCGAGCGGTACTTCGCCCGCCTCCGGCAGCCGCGCCGCCGGCAGCGGCGCCGTGGCCTCGCGGTCGCGCAGGGCGTTGAGCTGCGCCGCAAGCGCCACCCGCCGGGCCTCGATCCCCAGCAGCTCTCTCTCGATGCGGGTGATCTCGGCCTGGAGCTTCACCACGCCCTGCCCGAGGCCGACCCCGGTCGAATAGCGGGCTCGGGCAATCTCCTCGTGCTGCACCAGGTGACCGCGAAACCCGTTCGTGATCTCCCGGTAGCGGTCCAGGAAGGCGAGCTCGTAGTAGAGGCGCCGGGCCTCGGTGACCAGCGCCAGCCGCTTCGCCTCGACCTCCGACTCGAGGGCCGCCGCTTCGGCCAGCGCCGCCCGCTCTCGGAGCGCCCGCTTCCCGCGCCCGGGCAGGTCCTGCATGAGCCCCACCGCGAGCCGCTGCGGCCCGGTGCGGGTCTCCGGCGTCTCGAGAAACGCGGTCAGACTGGCGACCGGGTCCGCCAGCGCCTTGACCTGCGGTGCCCGCTGCCGCGCGGCGCGGGCCCGCGCCGCGGCCACGGCGGCGGCGGGGTTGCGATCGAGGACCTCTTCGATCACGGCCCGCAGCCCGGGCTCTTCGACGTCGCCGAGGATCCGACCCGCCGCCGACTCCGACTCCTCGGCCGCCGCCGGCCGGGTGGCCAGCAGCGCGATCAGCGCCAGCGGCGCCATTGGCGCGAGCAGCGCGAGCTTCTTTTTTCCGACAGTCATGGCCTCCTCCGAAGGAGATCTGTAGACATCCGGGCCGCCCGGTCGCGGGCGGTCCGGCGCAGCTCTCTTCAGAGGAGGATCAGAGCAGGAGCGACGAG
>JBFJMD010000299.1:0-4043 GCA_041634115.1 Thermoanaerobaculia bacterium
CGCAGCTCGTTGGCGAGCGCCAGCGAGGTCGTCACCCCGAGCGGCGTCGGCTGGAAGTCACGGCTCTTCGCCTGCTCGCGGAGCGCGTCGAGGTTCTTGCCGGCGAGCGCGAACAGGCGCCGCATCGCGTCCTCGGTGGTCCACGCGGCGATCTGGAGGCGGGGCTCCCCGGCGGCCGGGATCTCGAACTGCTCACCCGTCCAGGAGGTCTGGACGACCTGGAAGGGATATCCCGCCGAGGGCCGGGTGTGGATGATGATCGCCCCCGCGGCGCCGACCTCGGCCGCCTTCTCGTACTTGTAGGTCCAGCGGCCGTAGAGCAGCCGCCGGTCGCCCTCGAAGAGGGCCGGATCCCAGTCGGGGTCGTTGTTCATGATGACCAGCACCTTGCCGGTCATGTCGACGCCCTTGAAATCGTCCCACTCGTACTCCGGCGCCTGAATGCCGAAGCCCACGAACACCAGCTCGGCGTCGGCGATCCGGGCCTCCGGCGCCTGCACTCCGCTCGAGGCGATGTACTCGTCCCACCACTTGAGGTCGACCTTCTTGCCGCCGGCGCGGAAGGTCCACGCCTCCGGCGCGGTCGAGGTGATGCCGACGATCTCGAACGGCTGCTCCCAAGTGTCGCCGGGCGCCCCGGGCTGGAACTTGAGCTGCTTCATCTGCTCGATCAGATACTGCCGCGCCAGGGTGTCGCCGCGGCTGCCCGGACCGCGCCCTTCGAGACGGTCGTCCGCCAGATAGGCGGTCACCCGCCGCAGATTGAGCTCGTCGATCACCTCCGCCGCCTTCTGGACCGCCGCGACCGGGAAGATCTGAGCTTCCGTGGGTTCCGGCGGCGCCTTTTCACGGCAGCCCGCGAGGGCGACCACCGACGCCACGAAGAGTATGGAAAGTGCCCCACCGAGGGAGCGCGCACGAGTCGTCATGAGAGCCTCCTTCAAGCGCGGCAGCGTACCAGAAACAGGGGGACAGGCACCGAGCTCCCTTTCGGTGCCTGTCCCCGCTCTCTCTTGGACTCTCCGCCTACGCTCTCTTGAGCGAATCGCGGATCTCGCTCAACAGCTTCACCTCGGCGCTGGGCTCGGGCGGCGGTGCCGGCTTCTCCTCTTCCTTCTTGCGCAGGTTGTTCATCGCCTTGATCGCCATGAAGATGGCGAAGGCGATGATCACGAAGTCGATCACCGTCTGGATGAACGAGCCGTAGTTGAGCGTGGGCGCCCCCGCCTCCTGGGCGGCGGCCAGGGTCTCGTAGGCGGTGTCCCCGAGGTTGATGAAGAGGGTCGAAAAGTCGACTCCTCCGAGCAGGAGACCCAGGGGTGGCATCAGCACGTCCTTGACGAACGAGCTCACGATCTTGCCGAAGGCGCCGCCGATGACGATGCCGACGGCCATGTCGACCACGTTGCCCTTGAGGGCGAAGCTCTTGAACTCTTGCGCTAGTCCCATCGTTCTTCCTCCATGAGTGGGGATTTCTTCAAAGGCGGCGCCGCGGTTTGGCGCCACCCGTGACTTTCAGGTTGGCTGACCCGCCAGGGGTCACCGGAGTGTACCGGAGGAGCCGGAGCCCGGCCGTGCTCGAGTCGCTCCCGGAGGGAGCCCTCCCGGGGGACGGACCGCCCTCCGTCGGCGCGGTGGTTACCCCGCGGCGCGGAGGCGGCCGGTGCGGAGGCGCCGCATCCAGGCGACGGCGACCAGGAAGGCGAAGCCGAGCAGGACGATCGCCGGCCCGGAGGGGACGTCGAGGCCGTAGGAGAGCGCCAGCCCGCCGAGGGTCATGACCGCGCCGAGCGCGGAGGAGAGGGCGAGCACCGCCGCGAACGAGCGCACCAGCATCATGCTCACCACCGGCGGGATGGTGAGCAGCGCGATCACCAGGATGATGCCGACGAGCTGGATCAGGAAGACCACCGCCAGCGCCGCCAGCACCATCAGGCCGGTGACCGCGGACCTGACCGGCACCCCCTGGACGGCGGCGAAGGACTCGTCGAAGGCGACGGCGACGAACTCCTTGAAGAAGAGCAGCAAGAGGACCAGCACCACTCCCACCAGCGCCCACGTCAGGAGCATCTGGCCGCGCGAGACGGTCAGGATGTTGCCGAAGAGGTAGGTCATCAGGTTCGGGGCGTAGCCCGGGGTCTTGTAGATGAAGATCACGCCGATCGCCATGCCCACCGCCCACAGGATGCCGATCACCGCGTCCTGCGAGCGCCCGCGCTCGCGCCCGAAGGTGCCCAGCGCCAGCGCCGAGATCACCGCGGTGGCGGCGGCGCCGAGCATCGGCTCGAAGCCGAAGTAGTAGCAGACGCCGAGCCCGCCGAAGGCGGCGTGGCTGATGCCGCCGCTCACGAACACCAGCCGCTTGACGACGACGAAGGTCCCGATCACCCCGCACAGCACCGCCGCGGCGACGCCGGCCAGCACCGCGTTGCGGATGAACTCGTGCGCGAGAAGATCGACGAGGCCGCTCACTCAGTCCCCGTGGTGTCTCAGCACCCGGTGCGGCACGCCGTGGGCGACGAGCTCCACCGGGCAGCCGTAGACCTCTTCCAGCATCTCGGCGGTGAGCTCGCCCCGCGGGTGGTAGTGGAGGGCGCGGTTGACGCAGGCGATCTGGCGGGCGACGCCGGCGAACGGCGTCATGTCGTGGGTGACCAGGACCACCGGGATCCGCTCGTTGAGCTCGTTGAGCGTCGCCAGCAGCACCTCGCGGAACTCGGCGTCGATCGAGGCCAGCGGCTCGTCGAGGAAGAGGATCTCCGGCTCCGAGACCAGCGCCCGCGCGATGAGCACCCGCTGGAGCTGGCCGCCTGAGAGGTCGCCGATCGGCGTCGAGGCGAGCGGCCGCAGGCCGAAGCGACCGAGCACCGCATCCACCGCCCGGCGATCGTCCGCTCCGTAGCGCCGGAGCGGGCCGCGGACGCCCAGCCGCCCCATCGTCACCGCCTCGCGCACCTGCAGCGGAAAGCTCTTGTCGAAAGTCGAGAACTGGGGCACGTAGCCGATGGCGCCGCCGCGCCCGGAGATCCGCGTGCGGACCCTCCCGGACCAGGGCTGGAGTAAACCGAGGACGAGCTTCAGGAGCGTCGTCTTGCCGCCCCCGTTGGGCCCGATCACCGCCAGGAAGTCCCCCTGTCGAATGGCGAGGCTCACCCGGTCGAGCACGACCTCGCGGCCGTAGCCGAAGGTCACGTCCTCGATTTCGACGAGCGGCGAGCGGTCAGTCATCTCACGGGTCGGCGAGGGCCGCGCGCAGGGCGGCGGCCGCCTCGCGCAGGCTGGCGGGCCAATCATAGGCAAGCGGGTCGAGGGCCACCACCGGCGCCCCGATCTCGGCGGCGAGGACGCGGGCGCTGCGCTCGGAGAAACCCCTCTGCACGAAGACCGCCCGGACGCGCTCGGCCCGGGCCTGCTCGATCAGCTCGACCAGGCGCGCCGGGCTCGGATCCTTGCCCTCGGCCTCGATCGCCACCTGGACCAGCCCGTAACGCCGCGCGAAGTAGCCCCAGGCCGGGTGGTAGACGAAGAACTTGCGGCCGGCGAGCCCGGCGAGCGTGGTCTCGATCTCGCGGTCGAGGGCGTCGATCTCGGCGCGGAATCCGGCCAGGTTGCGGCGGTAGATCTCGGCGCCCGGCGGATCGGCCCGGACCAGGCCCTCGGCGATGATGCCGGCGCCGCGGGCGACGTTGGCGGGCGAGAGCCAGATGTGGGGGTCGAGCGGCTGCCGGGCGGCGCGGCGCCCGTCCGCCGCGGAGGGGCCGTCGAGCGGCGCCAGCTCGATCCCCCGCGACATGTCCGCCACCTCGAGCCGCGGCCGGCGCTCGACGGCGGCGGCGATCGTCCGCCGCTCGAAGGGGAAGTCGGCGAGGCCGACCTCGACGTAGAGCCGCGCCCGGTCGAGCTGGAGAACCTGCCGCGGCGACGGCTCGTAGGTGTCGGGCGAGCTGCCCGGCGGCACCATCACCGTCACCGAGACCCGGTCGCCGCCGAGGCGATCGACGAAGTAGGCCTGCGGCGGCACGCTGACCGCCACCTCGATCCGC
>JBFJMD010000300.1:0-4024 GCA_041634115.1 Thermoanaerobaculia bacterium
ATGACCGAGGCGCTGGTCGCGGCGCGCGCTCTCGAGTGGACCGCCGGCGGCCGGCGGATCCTCGGACCCCTCGACCTCGAGGTGCGGCGGGGAGAGTGCGTCGCGGTCGTCGGCCCCAACGGCGCGGGAAAGACCACGCTTTTGCGCCTGGTCACCGGGGTGCTGGCCCCCTCCCGCGGGGGGCTCGAGCTCGACGGCCTCCCGTTCGCCGACCTCGCGCGCCGCGAGCTCGCGCGCCGCGTCGCCTACGTGCCCCAGAGCCGGCCGCTCTCGGTGCCGCTGACGGTCGAGCGCCTGGTCCTGCTCGGGCGCTACCCGCACCTGACGCGGGCCCGGGTGGCGCCGGCGGCGGGCGACTTCGAGGCGGCGCGGCGCGCGATGCGCGACGTCGGAGTGGCCGCGCTCGCCGAGCGCCCGGTGGACGAGCTGTCCGGGGGCGAGCGACAGGCGGCCTACATCGCCTCCGCCCTCGCGCAGGAGGCCGACCTGCTCGTCCTCGACGAGCCCACGACCCACCTCGACCCGAGCCACCAGCAGGAGATCGCGAGCCTGGTCCGGCGGTTGAGCGGAGCGGGCAGGCGCACGGTCCTGATCGCCACCCACGACCTCAATTTCGCCTCCCTGGTCTCCGACCGCATCCTGGCGCTCAAGGAGGGGCGGGTCCTGGCCGCCGGGCCGCCGGAGCGGCTGCTGCGCCCGGAGCTGCTCGCCGCGCTCTTCGCCGCCCCCTTCGAGATCGTCCGCGGCGGCGAGCGGCCGGTGACCGTCCTGGACCTCCACCCGTGACGGCGGCGCGCCGCCGGAGCCTGGCGCTCGCCGCGGCCGGCGTGGCGTGGCTCCTCACCCTCGTGGTGGCGCCGCTCTTCGGCAGCCATCCGGTCACCCTGGCCGACGCCCTCGGCGGCGACCCGATCGCCGCCACCGTGCTCTGGAAGCTGCGCATGCCGCGGGTGCTGCTGGGGCTGCTCGCCGGCGGCGCCCTGGCGATCTCCGGCGCCTCCTTCCAGACCCTCTTCCGCAACCCGCTGGCCGAGCCCTACACCCTGGGGGTGGCCTCCGGGGCGGCGCTGGGGGCGGTGCTGGCGCAGCAGTTCGGGATGCCGGGCCTCGGCGGCTTCGCCGCGGTCTTCGCCGCCAGCTTCGCCGGGGCGCTGGGCGTCACCGCGCTCGTGGTCGGCCTGGCGCGCTCCCGGAGCGGGCTCGAGAGCGGCACCCTGCTGCTCGCCGGCATCGCGGTGTCCCTCTCCTGCTCGGCGCTGATCCTCTTCGTCCAATACCTCGCGGACTTCACCCGCACCTTCCGGATGGTGCGCTGGATGATGGGCGGCCTGGTCGTCGTCGGCTATCGGGAGGTGCTGTGGGCAGCCCCCTGGGTGGCCGGCGGCGCCCTGGTGCTGCTCGCGGCGCGCTGGGAGCTGGACCAGCTCCTGACCGGCGAGGAGCTGGCGGCGAGCCGCGGCGTCGACCTGGTGCGGCTGCGGCTGCGGGTGCTGGCGGCGACCTCGATCATGATCGGCGCGCTCGTCGCCGTCACCGGGCCGATCGGCTTCGTCGGCCTCGTGGTCCCCCACATCCTGCGGCGCTGGATCGGGCACGAGCACCTCCACCTGCTCGTCGCCTGCCTGCTCGGCGGCGGCGCCTTTCTCACCGTCTGCGATCTCGTGGCCCGCACCCTGATGGCCCCCGCCGAGCTGCCGGTCGGAGTTCTGACGGCCCTCCTGGGCGGCCCGTTCTTCCTTTGGCTGCTCCTGACCAGAAAGAGGTAACGCCCCCTTGGGGGGCGCATCGGATCCGGACGCCCGGCACGGGTCCGGGCGCTACCGGCCCGGCACGGGTCCGGGCGCTACCGACCGGCTCGGAGGCCGGCCGCTACAATGCGCTCGTGCTCTTGTACAGGCTGGCGCCGGATGGGGATTACGCGGTCCGCGGCGCGGACGGCGGGCTGCGCCGGCTGGAGGGCGATCCTCTCGCGAGCCCCCCCGCCGCATGGACCCTGGGGGAGCCGATCGGCGAAGCGGGCGTTTCGCCGCTGGCGCCGGTCCGGCCCGGCAAGATCGTCGGCATCGGCCGCAGCTACCGCGGACACGCCGAGGAGCTGGGCCATCCGATGCCGGACGAGCCGCTGCTCTTCCTGAAGGCCCCCTCCGCCGTGATCGGCCCCGGCGAGGCGATCCGGCTGCCGCCGGAGAGCCGCGAAGTGCACTTCGAGGGCGAGATCGCGCTGGTCCTCGGCCGGCGCCTGCGGCGGGCCTCCGCGGCGGAGGCGCGGGCGGCCCTGCTCGGCGTCACCGCGGCCTGCGACGTCACGGCCCGCGACCTGCAGCGCGGTGACCGCACCTTCGCGCGGGCGAAGTCCTTCGACACCTTCTGCCCGCTGGGTCCGGCGATCCGGCTCGACCCCGAGCTCGAGGACCTGGGGGTCGTGACCCGGGTGAACGGAGTGGAGCGCCAGCGGGGCCGGGCCTCCGAGCTGGCCTGGAGCGTCCTCGAGATGCTGGCGTACGTCTCGCGGATGATGACGCTCGAGCCCGGCGACGTGGTCCTCACCGGCACCCCGGCGGGAGTCGGGCCCCTCGCCGCCGGGGACCGGATCGAGGTCGAGGTGGACGGGGTCGGGGTGCTCGAGAACCCGGTGGAGGGTCACGCCTAGTGGCGACGGCGCGCTTCGTCTGGCCGGCGGTCGCCGGGGCGGCGCTGGCCCTGGTGCTGGTCCTGTGGCGCGGCTTCTTCTGGCAGCACGCCGTGATCTCGGGCCTCGCGGCGGCGGCGCTGGTCTACTCCGCCATCCGCACCGCGGAGAACATGCGCCGGTTCTGAGCGGGCGGTCAAGCCCGGTCGCGCCAGGGAAAGACGAAGATCGCGCCGACGAGAAGCAGATGGACCGCGCCGCCGAAGCTCCAGCCGGTGAAGAGCAGCAGCAGCCAGGCCGCGACGAGCAGGGAGAAGAGAACGAGACTTCCGAAGGTACCCGGCAATTTGCGTGAGGCTAGCACAGCGCCCGGTGGCGCCGGTGGCGCGCCGAGCGGCGCCGCGATCGACCGCGAGGCCGTCCGCGCGGTCTCCTTCGACGCCACCGGCACCCTCTTCCACTGCCCCGACCTGGGCGGGATCTATTCGCGGGTCCTCGCCCGCCACGGCATCCGGGTCGGACCCGGCGAGGCGGCGCGCCTGATCCGGCTGGTCTGGACCGAGCTCGACTGCCGGAGCGATCCCGCGCGCGACCGCTTCGCCTCCCATCCCGGCGCCGCCGAAGGCTGGTGGCGGCGCTTCCTGGAGCGCTTCTGCGAGCACCTGGGCGGTCCGCCGCCGTCCCGCTTCGCCGCCGCGGAGCTCTTCGAGCGCTTCGCGCGGGCCGACGCCTGGCGCGTCTTCGACGACGTCCCCGCAGCCCTGGCGGCCCTCGGCGAACGCGGTCTCCGGCTCGCGGTGGTCAGCAACTGGGACCGGCGGTTGCCGCGGCTGCTCGACGGCCTCGGCCTGGAGTTCGAGAGCGTCGTCTACTCCCAGGAGGCGGGGGTGGAAAAGCCCCATCCGGCGATCTTCGAGCGCGCCTTCGAGGCCCTCGCTCTTCCCGCCGGCGCGATCCTCCACGTCGGCGACAGCCCGCTCCACGACCTCGAAGGCGCGATCGCCGCCGGAGCCCAGGCGCTGCTCCTGGACCGCACCGGCACCCGAGGCCACCTCGCCGACCTCCGCAGCCTGCCCGGACTTCTCGAGTGAGTCTCGATGACGGGAGGGAATTTCCTTTCACGTCTGCGTGCCGAATGGCAGCGTCGAGGCTCTTTGTCGGCACCCCGCCCCGGGCGGGAGATTGACTGGATCACCCCCCCGAACCCTCGTTCCCTTCCCCACCCTCGAGGTGGGGAAGGGACGCCGCCGCCCGGGTCATGTCCTGTCAAGTGGTGTATGAGAGGGCACGGCTCGAGATCCCTGGTTCAAGCGGTTACGGCGAGTTGCACCTCCTTGGCGGGTAGTGACTTGGCTGGCGGCTTCATCGAGCAGACCGCGGTGATGGCGCCGCGGC
>JBFJMD010000301.1:0-3998 GCA_041634115.1 Thermoanaerobaculia bacterium
TGGAGCCGGCATCCGGATTCGAACCGGAGACCTGCTGTTTACAAGACAGCTGCTCTACCCCTGAGCTATGCCGGCGGTGGGGCGGCTTTCGGGGCCCCGGGCAGTGTAGCGAGCGCCGGAGGGCAACGGCAAGGGTGGCGCCCGGACCCGCGCCGGACGTTGGGATCAGGTGCGCCCTGACCCCTGCCGGGCGTTGGGATCAGATGCGCCCGGCACAGGTCCGGGCGCTACCGGCCCCGCGTGATCGCGGGGGGTTATTTCGTGCGCTGGCGAACCGCCTCGTAGAGCAGGGCGGCGGCGGCGGTGGCGATGTTGAGCGACTCGACGGAGCCGCGCATGGGGAGGCCGATCAGGCGGTCGCAGAGGCCGCGGGTGCGCTGGCGCAGGCCCTTCTCCTCGCCGCCGAAGCAGAGGGCGACGCGGCCGGTGAGGTCGATCTCCCAGGGGGGCTCGCCGGCGGCGTCGGCGCCGTAGACCCAGAAGCCGTCCTTCTTCCAGCGCTCGAGGGCGTTGGCGGTGTTGGGGACGCGCTCGATCGAGAGCCACTCGCTGGCGCCGGCGGAGGTCCTGACGACGGCGGGGGTAATCGGGGCGGTGCCGCGGTCGCGGATCAGGACCTGGCCGACGCCGGCGCCCTCGCAGACCCGGAGCAGGGCCCCGAGGTTGCGCGGGTCGCTCACGTCCTCGACCAGGACGGCGAGGTCGGGGTCGGCGCGGGGTCCGGCCGCCGCCGCGGGGTCGGCGCCCGCTCCGGCTCGCCGCTCGCGGACCTCGGCGACGAAGCCGTTGTGGACGCCGTCGACCAGCTCGGCGAGCTCGCGCTCGGAGACCTCCTCGAAGGCCACCCGGTGGCGGGCGCAGAGGCGCTCGATCTCCTCGCGCCGCGGCCCGCGCCGGCCGCGGCCGATCTTGACCTCCGAGACCTCCTGCGGTCGGGTGCGGAGCGCCTCGCGCACGGGGTGATAGCCGTAGATCCGCACCGTCCGCCCCCGGATCAGTCCCGCGCCAGGAGCACCACCGCCTGAGCGGCGATCCCTTCGCCGCGGCCGAGGGCGCCCAGCTTCTCGTGGGTGGTCGCCTTCAAGCCGACGGCGTCGGCCTCGATCCCCAGCAGCTCGGCGATCCGCGCCCGGATCGCGTCCCGGTGGGGGGCGAGCTTGGGGCGCTCGGCCAGCAGCGTCAGGTCGCAGTTGACGACCCGCCAGCCGGCGCCGCGCACCCGCTCGAGGATGCGCGCCAGCAGGTCGGTGCTGGCGGCGTCCTTCCAGCGCGGATCGCCGGGCGGAAAGTGCTCGCCCAGGTCCCCCTGCCCGGCCGCCCCGAGCAGCGCGTCGCCCAGGGCATGGAGCAGGACGTCGGCGTCGCTGTGGCCTTCGAGGCCGCGCTCGAAGGGGATCTCCTCGCCGCCCAGGACCAGGCGCCGGCCCTCGACGAGCCGGTGGACGTCGTAGCCCTGGCCGATCCGGAGATCCATCGCTCCCGAACGATACCCGAGCAGGCCGGCGAGGACCTCGAGGTCGCCCGGCTCGGTCAGCTTGGGGTTGGGGGATCCGGCGGCCACGGCGCGGATCTCGACCCCGCCCAGGCGCTCGACGAGCGACGCCTCGTCGGTGCCGACGAAGCCGTCGCGGCGGGCGGCTTCGAGCGCCCGCTCGAAGAGCTCGCGGCGGAAGACCTGCGGCGTCTCGGCGCGGAAGAGGCCGGCGCGCTCGACGGTCTCGAGCACCCGCCCCTCCCCCGCCCGCTTCAGCGTGTCGCCGACCGGGCGGCCGAGGACGGCGGCGCCGCTGGCCAGCGCCGCCGCCACCGTCGCCGCGACGTCTTCGACCGCGACCGCCGGCCGGGCGCCGTCGTGCACCAGGATCAGGTCCGAGGCGTCGCCGGGGGCGGCCGCGAGGCAGGCGGCGACCGACTCCTGGCGGGTGGCGCCGCCGCTGGTCACGACGAGCCGCGTGTCCTCGGGCAGGATGAGCCCCTCGGTGGCGGCCGGGTCGGCCGGCAGCGCCACCACCAGCCGGTCGACGCCGCAGGCGAGCAGCCGCTCGAGCGTCCAGGCGAGCGACGGTCGCCCGGCGATCCGGGCGAACTGCTTCGGCACCTCGCCGCCGAAGCGCTCGCCGCGGCCGGCGGCGGGCACCAGGGCGACGAGGCGCGGCCGGGGGCTAGCCTGCACTTCTCACCCCCGGCCTAGACCGTCAGGATGTCCTTCTCTTTGTTCTCGAGCGCCTTGTTGATCTCGCCGATGTAGTGGTCGTGGAGCTTCTGGATCTCGTCGTGGCCGCGGTGCTCGTCGTCCTGCCCGATCTCCTTGTCGCGCTCCTTCTGCTTCAGCTCGTCGTTGCCCTCGCGGCGCCCCTGGCGCACCCCGTTGCGCGCCGCCTCGGCGAGGTCGTGCGCCCGCTTGACGATCTCCTTGCGGCGCTCCTCGGTGAGCGAGGGCACGGGGATGCGGATCAGCTTGCCGTCGTTCGAGGGGTTCAAGCCCAGGTCGGACTGCAGGATCGCCTTCTCGATGGCGGCGATCGACGAGGGGTCGTAGGGCTGCGCCACGATCATCGAGGCGTCGGGCACCGAGAGGTTGGCGAGCTGGTTGAGCGGCGTCGGGGTGCCGTAGTAGTCGACCTGGACGCCGTCGAGCATGAGCAGCGAGGCGCGGCCGGTGCGCAGCGTCTTGAGCTCCTCGTGGAAGTGGTCCACGGCGCCCTTCATCTTCAGCTCGACCTCCAGGAAAAGCTCATCCATAACCCCTCCTCGGTACGCTCGTCCAGTTTGTCCGCGGCGCCGAGCGCTGTCAACCGACCTCGGCGGGTCTGTGCGCCCTCGCCGGGCCGCCGTCGCTCACGATCGAGCCCACCTTCTCGCCGCAGACCACCCGCCGCACGTTGCCGCGCTCCGTCAGCTTGAAGACCACGATCGGAATCCCGTTCTCGCGGCAGAGGCTGATGGCGGCCGCGTCCATCACCTTGAGGTTGCGCTCCAGGACCTGCTGGTAGGTGACCCGGGGCAGCAGCTCGGCGCTCGGGTCCTTGGCCGGGTCGGCGCTGTAGACGCCGTCCACCGAGGTCGCCTTGAGCAGCGCCTCGGCGTGGATCTCGTTGGCGCGCAGCGCCGCGGCGCTGTCGGTGGTGAAGTACGGGTTGCCGGTGCCGGCGGCGAAGATCACCACCCGTCCCTTCTCGAGGTGGCGAATCGCGCGGCGCCGGATGAACGGCTCGGCCACGTCGCGGATCTCCAGCGCCGTCTGCACCCGGGTGGTGACCCCCGCCTTCTCCAGCGCGTCCTGGAGCGCCAGGGCGTTGATCACCGTCGCCAGCATCCCCATGTAGTCGCCGGTCACCCGGTCGATGCCGCGATGGCTCGCGGCGAGCCCGCGGATGATGTTGCCGCCGCCGATGACGATCGCGATCTGGAGGCCGAGGTCGTAGACCGCGCGCACCTCCTCCGCGATGCGCACGACCACGGGCTCGTCGATGCCGAAGCTCTGCGTGCCCATGAGCGCCTCGCCGGAGAGCTTGAGCAGCACGCGGCGGTAGGCGGGGGTTTCGGCCATCGGGTCCCCTTTCTCGTCTCGGTCGCGGGCGGCCGGCTCGGGGGCGCCGGCCGCGCCGGTTCAGTCCGCTCGCCAGCCTAGTTGGGCTTCGCCTCGGCCGCCTCGGGCGACCCTCCGTCGCCGGCCGCGCCCTCCTCGCCCAGCTTGAAGCGGGCGAAGCGGCGGACCTGGATGTTCTCGCCGAGCTTGCCGACCTTGGCGGCCAGAAGCTGCGCGACGGAGTGGTCCGGGTCCTTGACGAAGGGCTGCTCCAGCAGCACGGTCTCGGAGTAGAACTTCTCCATCTTGCCGGTGACGATCCGCTCGACGACGTGCTCGGGCTTCCCCGAGGCCAGCGCCTGCTCGCGGAAGACCTGGCGCTCGCGCTCGAGGACGTCGGCGGTGACCTCCTCGCGGCGCACGAAGCGGGGGTCCGAGGCGGCGATGTGCATCGCCACGTCCTTGACCA
>JBFJMD010000302.1:0-3988 GCA_041634115.1 Thermoanaerobaculia bacterium
CCGCCGCCTCGCGCCGGATCGGGATCTCGAAGCGGTCCGCGGCCAGGCGTCCCAGGAGCAGGTTGACGTCGGTCAGGGTAAGCGGGCCGCCGGCGCCGTAGCAGGCCGGCCCCGGCTCGGCCCCGGCGCTCTCCGGACCCACCCGCAGCCGCTCGCCGGCGAAAGCGCAGATCGAGCCGCCCCCCGCCGCGACCGTCTCGATCGCCAGCGCCGGGGCCAGCAGCGTCGCGTCCCCCACCCGGGTCTCGTAGCGGTAGTCGAAGTCGCCGTCGAAGCGGGCGACGTCGGTCGAAGTGCCCCCCATGTCGAACGCCACCAGCCGCTCGCGGTGCGAGCGGCGGCCCGCGAGAGCCGCCCCCACGACCCCGCCGGCGGGTCCGGAGAGCAGCCCGTCCTTGGGCCGGAAACGCTCCGCGCTCGCCAGGCCGCCGGCGCTCGTCATCACGTGGAGGCGCCCCCCGGGCAGACCCTCCCCCACCCGTCGCAGGTAGGCCCCGAGGACCGGCGCGAGGTAGGCGTCGACCACCGCGGTCTCGGCCCGCGGCACGATCCGGATCCGCGGCGCCAGCTCGGCCGACCGCGAGACGTGCCGGAAGCCGGCCGCCAGCAGGAGGGCGGCGAGCTCCTCTTCGTGGCGCGGGTCGCGGTAGGCGTGGAGGAGCGCCACCGCGGCGGTCTCCACCCCGCGGGCCAGGAGCTCGGCGACCCGCCCCTCGAGCGGCCCGGTCGCGAGCGGCGCGAGCACCGCGCCGTCCGCGGCCAGCCGCTCGTCCACCTCGACGACCGCCGCGTAGAGCGGCGGCGGCTTCTCCACCGCGATCGCGAAGAGGTCGGGGCGCTGCTGGTTGCCGATCGCGAGCAGGTCGGCGAAGCCGCGGGTGACGAACAGCGCGGTCGGCGCCCCCTTGCGCTCGAGCAGGGCGTTGGTGCCGCGGGTCGTGGCGAGGCGCATCGCGATCGGCGGCAGCGGCGAGCCCGACGGCGTGCCGGTGGCGAGGCGCGCCGCGAGGATCGGCGCCTCTTCGGGCGACGACAGCTCGCAGGCGTCCCCCGGGGCGAGAGCCGGGTGCGGCCGCTCGAGGACGAGGCGGGCGCCGGCGGGCGCGAACGAGGCGACCTCGACCCCGTCCCGCGGACCGCCCAGCCGCGCGAGCCGCCAGCCGCGGACGAAGTCCTCGGGCAGGTCGGGGGCGAGGCCGGAGACGGCGATCTTAGCGCCGCGGATCTTCTCGACCCGGCAGCGCAGCGCCCCGCTCGAGAGCACTTTCACCCGCCGCAGCCGGCCGCGCGGATCGCGCGCCACGCAGTCGGTGAAGGTGCCGCCGGTGTCGACGGCGATCTCCCAGCGGCGGTCCCTCGCGGCCTGCATGGGTCCGCCGGCGCCGGGCCCGGCGCTACTCCCCGATCACCTTGACCAGCACCCGCTTGACGCGCCGGCCGTCGAACTCGCCGTAGAAGATCTGCTCCCAGGGGCCGAAGTCGAGCCGCCCGCCGGTGACCGCCACCACCACCTCACGCCCCATGATCTGGCGCTTCAGGTGGGCGTCGGCGTTGTCCTCGCCGGTGCGGTTGTGGAGGTAGCGCTCCGG
The DNA here is from genome assembly GCA_041634115.1 of Thermoanaerobaculia bacterium. GTDB lineage: Bacteria > Acidobacteriota > Thermoanaerobaculia > Multivoradales > JAHEKO01 > JBFJMD01. Next base: position 1,590 of record JBFJMD010000302.1, read on the forward strand.
GTTGGGATCGAAGGGCGCCAGCTCCTCGAGCCACTGCCGGTAGTCCTCGTGCAGCCCCGCCTCGTCGTCGTTGATGAAGACGCTGGCGGTGATGTGCATGGCGTTGACGAGGCAGAGGCCCTCCTCGACACCGCTCGCCTCCACCACCTCCTCGACCCGGGGCGTGATGTTGACGAAGCCGATGCGGTCGGGGATCTCGAAGATCAGATAGTCGGTGCGGGATCTCATCGCGGCCTCCGGTTCGGGGCGCCGGCGGGCCGGCCGCGCGCGGCGGCCGCCACCGGCCTCAGACGGCGAGCCTTCGCCGGCGCCGCCGCCAACGCACGCCGAGCCAGAGCAGCAGCACGACCGCGACCAGCGCCGCCAGCGGCAGGAAGATCGCGAGCAGGGAGAGCAGCAGCGAGCCGGCCGCCTCGATCGTCGAAACGACGGGGTTGCCGAAGCCGGCGGTCGCGATCAGCGAGACGCCGCGGGTGCTGCCGGTGGCGGCCTGGACGACCCCCGCGAGGCCGCCCCCGGCGATGACCGCCAGCGTCCACTTGAGAAAGGGGTCGATGCCGGTGACCACCGAGGCGGTCACCACGATCCCGGCCACGACCGCGACCGGCGAGGCGAGCGAGTCGAGGAGGTTGTCGAGCCAGGGGACGTAGTAGGCGCCGATCTCGAGCGCCGTCGCCACCGCGAAGGTGACGAGCGCCGGCGTGCTGCCGATCCACTCGAACCGCGGCGACAGCTCGAGGTGGCCGCCGTGGGCGGCGGCGCTCATCACCAGCAGGGGCACGAAGATGCGGAAGCCGCAGGCGGCGCTCAGCCCGAGCCCCAGGCAGACGCTCAGAAGGGTGCCCATCGATCGGCCTACTCTAGCTCATCGACCTCGTCGAGACGGTCGAGCAGGGCGATCCGCCGCACGTGGCGACCGCCTTCGAACGGCGTGTCGAGCCAGACGCGCACGATCTCGAGCGCGCTCTCGAGCGACATCATCCGCTCCCCGATCGAGATCATGTTGGCGTCGTTGTGCTCGCGGGCGAGCCGCGCCGACTCGGCGCTCCAGCACAGCGCGCAGCGCACCCCCCGGAAGCGGTTGGCGGCCATCGCCTCGCCGTTGCCGGAGCCGCCGAGCACGATGCCGCGCTCGCAGCTTCCCGCGGCGACGGCCCGCGCCGCCGGGCCGATGAAGTCCGGATAGTCCACCGAGTCGGTCGAGTCGGTGCCGTAATCGACGACCTCGTGACCGAGCTCGGCGAGGAGGCGGGCGATCTCCCGCTTGTACCGGAAGCCGGCGTGGTCGGAGGCGAGGGCGATCTTCATCGGCCGAGGAGGTCTCTCCAGGTGGCGGCCTCCCGCAGCCGGAAGGCGCGCGCCAGTCCGAGATAGACCAGAGCATAGCCGACCACGACCGCGAGGCCGCGCGGGAGGACCGGCATCCCCGCCAGCGCCCAGGCCAGCCCGGCGGCCGGCAGCGCGGCGAGGAGCGCCAGCCCCAGCATCCCGGCCGGGGCCGCGCCGGGGAGCGCCAGCGGCCGCGCGTCGCGGCCGAGGGCGCGCCGGAGCAGCGCCAGCTCCAGCCACGCCCCGAGCGCCGCCCCCAGGGCCAGGCCGACCGCCCCCAGCCGCAGGTCCGAGCCGCCCGCGAACGGGCCGGCCGCCTCGGCGACGGCGAATCGATCCAGCCACCGCATCAGCAGGAACCCGGCGGTCGCCGAGATCGCCACCCGCAGGACGGCGATGCGGGCCGGGATGCGGGTCTGGCTGCGGGCGTAGTAGACGTTCTGCAGGAGCCGCGACCAGGTCGTCGCGAAGAGCCCGAGGCTGTAACCGCAGAGGACGAGGTAGACCAGCCAGTTGTCGGCGACGCCGAAGCTGCCGCGGCGGAAGAGCGCCCCCACCAGGAGGTAACCGAACGCCAGGTAGCCGACGATCGTCGGCAGCACCAGGAAGGCGATGCGGCGCAGCGCCGCGGCGGCACGGCGCCGGACGGCCTCCTCGTCGGCGCCGCTGCGGCGCGCGAGCTCGGGCAGCTCGGCCGCCGCCACCGACATCGCGAATAGCGCGATCGGCAGGTAGTAGAGCGTCTGCGCCCAGCGCAGCGCGCCCACGGCGCCGGTGGCGAGAAGCGAGGCCAGGAGCAGGTCGAGATAGCCGGAGAGCTGCACCACGCCGCGGGCCGCGACCAGGGGCGCGAAGGCGCGCAGGCTCTCGCGCACGCCGGCCACCCGGGTGGAGAGCGACAGCCGGAAGCCGGTCAGGAGCTTCGCCGCGGTCGGCACCTGCACCGCGAACTGGAGCAGGCCGCCGGCGAGCGCCCCGGCGCACGCGGCCAGGAGCAGCCGGTCGCGGCCAGCGGGACCGCCCCCTCCTCCCCAGGCGGCGACGGCGGCGAAGAGCGCCGCCAGGATCGC
>JBFJMD010000303.1:0-3977 GCA_041634115.1 Thermoanaerobaculia bacterium
CCTCGACCTGTCGACGATGTTCGTGCCGCTCTTCCGGGTCGAGCGGGTGTTCCTGGACGAGCAGGTCGGCGAGGTCGAGAGCTACCGCCAGCGCTTCGAGGCCCGAGTCGGCCGCTCGGCCGAGTCCTACCTCGGCCTCGACCCCACCCCCGAACCGAAGCCGTCCTGAGCAGCTTCGACGGTCGTCGAAGACCCGGCCTCGGCTCGCTCGGCTGTGGCGGCCGGACTCCGTGCAGGCAGTCTTCGAAGAGACGGCTTCGGCACCTCCGGCGCTCCGGGTTCCGGGAAGGCCCTTCCGGGGACCGGCGCGAGCCAGTCGGACTTTGGCGGGGGGCTCGCGCCTGCGCTCCGCGTCCGCGCCGATCGGGCTGGCCCTTCGGAGGCTAGAGTGAGCGCTGGCGGAGAGCTCCCCGGAGAGGGCCTCCCCGGCCCCCGAATCGCCTCCCCGAACGCCCATGTCAGTAGGCTCCGGTCGCCGGAGAATTCGTCAGACGAGCAACCGGCCGCCGAAGGATGGGCCGCACATCACCAGCGACCGCCGGAGAGCCGACGGCGCGTCCCCCTCGATCGCCGAAGCGACGTTCGCATTCACCCCACCGGCGCTCGGAGAGCGGGCCGGGCGGCGGCGTCCCTGCCCCACCTGGAGGGTGGGGAAGGGACCGAGGGTTTGGGGGGGTGATCCAGTGAATCTCCCGCCCGGGGCGGGGCGCCGAGGCAGATCTCGAGCTCCGAGCTCGACACCATGCCGTGGCAGGGGATCTTCCCCCGAAGGGACCGAGGGTTTGGGGGGGTGATCCAGTGAATCTCCCGCCCGGGGCGGGGCGCCGATGCAGACCTCAAGCTCCGAGCCCGACTCCATGCCGTGGCAGGGGATCTTCCCCTGCCGAGACCTCAGAACCGCACGTTCTCGATAAAGAACCGCGAGATCTCGACTTCGTCGGTCACCAGCTCCTGCGCGAGCGACGGGGTGATCAGGAACTGGCCGCCGGGCTCGCGGTTGGAGGTCGCCAGCACCAGCTCCAGGGCTTCGACGGTGCCCGGGGTGCTCTCGCGGATCCGCAGCAGGGCGAGGGCGGCGACCTTCAGGCTGCGGAAGATCGAGGCTTCCGAGTTGGCGGTCACGTCCACCAGCAGGTGCCCCGGCTCGGTGCCCTGGTAGATCAGCACCTCCTCGACTCCCTGGGCGCGGAAGGTGCGCTGGATCTGGCTCGACACCTCGAGGTCGCGAAACGGCATTCGCTGCGCCGTCAGGTAGTCGAGGAAGCCGGCCTGCGTGCGCTGCGGGGCGGCGGAGCCGGGATCGGCCGGCTCCGGGCGCCGCGCCTGCGGACGGCTGCGCACGGTCGGGCCGCTGCCGACGATGTCGGACAGGTCCTTCTTTGGCGGCGGGCCGGGCTGCGAGGGCAGCTCGGTGATCTGGCCGTCCTGGATCACGACCGCGCTCCCGTACTCGCTCTGGTTCGCCTCGCGGGTGCGGGCGACGTCGATCTCGGAGGCCTGGAGGGAGGAGCGGGTGCCGTTCTGCAGGGTGATGATCGCGGTGTCGCCCTCGAGCCGGTAGGGTTCGCGGGCGATGATCGTCGAGCCGTCCTTGAGGTAGATCGTGTAGGCGGACAGCGGCGCCGCCAGCAGGGCGAGGAGCGCCAGGCTCGTCGGCAGGAATCGGACTCTTCGCATCTTCTCTCGCCCTCCTTGGGGTCCGCGCGGGGGCTCGGGTGACGGCTCGCGCGGACGCCGCCAGGTCCGCGGGACCACCGCCGACCCTCTGCTATCATAGCTCGCCGCCGCCGCTTCGCGAACCGCCGGCCCGGCACCGGAGAGCGAGCCCCGCATGCTGATCGTGATGAAGATGGACGCCGGCCCGAAGGAGGTCGGCGAGGTCGTCGAGCAGGTCGAGGCGCGCGGCCTCAAGGCCCACCCCATCGCCGGCGCCCAGCGCACCGCGATCGGCATCACCGGCAACCTCGGCGTCGTCGAGCCCGGCGCGTTCGAGTCGCTGCCGGGGGTGCTCGAGGTCATCCAGGTCAGCCACCCCTACAAGCTGGTGTCGCGCGAGTTCAAGCGCGACGACTCGACCTTCGAGATCCGCGGGGTGCGGATCGGCGCCCCCGACCTGCTGATCATCGCCGGTCCCTGCTCGGTCGAGAGCTACGAGCAGACGCTGCGCATCGCCCGCCGGGTCAAGGCCGCCGGCGCCCACATGCTGCGCGGCGGCGCGTTCAAGCCGCGGACCAGCCCCTACAGCTTCCAGGGCCTGGGACGCGAGGGGCTCGAGATCCTCGCCCGGGTGCGCGAAGAGACCGGCCTGCCGGTGGTGACCGAGGCGCTCGACATCGACGTGATCGACGAGGTCGCCGAGTTCGCGGACATGGTCCAGATCGGCGCCCGCAACATGCAGAACTACTCCCTGCTCAAGCGCGCCGGCCGCTGCGAGCGCCCGATCCTGCTCAAGCGCGGCATGCACGCCACGGTGACCGAGCTGCTGCTCGCCGCCGAGTACATCCTCGACCAGGGCAATCAGCGGGTGGTGCTCTGCGAGCGCGGCATCCGCACGTTCGCCGACCACACCCGCAACACGCTGGACGTCGCCGCGATCCCGGCCGTCAAGCGGATCAGCCACCTGCCGATCATCGCCGACCCCAGCCACGCCGCCGGCAAGCGGGACAAGGTGCTGCCGCTGTCGCGCTCTGCGGTGGCGGTCGGCGCCGACGGCCTGATGGTCGAGGTCCACGACCGACCGGACCAGGCCCTCTCCGACGGCAACCAGGCGCTCTCGCCCGGGGCGTTCGAGCAGCTGATGGCCGAGGTGCGGGCGCTGGCGCCGGTCCTCGAGCGGCGCCTGCCCGCCGCCGTCGGCCGCTGAATCCGTTGCGCTCCCCCGGTCGCTCCCCGGCGCTCCTGGTGCTGGAGGACGGCTCCGCCTTCGAGGGCGAGGCGGTCTCGCCCGGCACCCGCTTCGGCGAGGTCGTGTTCAACACCTCGATGACCGGCTACCAGGAGATCCTCACCGATCCCTCCTACCGGGGCCAGATCGTCGTCATGACGCTTCCTCATGTCGGCAACTACGGCATCAGCGCCCGGGTCGCGGAATCGGACCGCCCCTGGGTGGAGGGATTCGTGGCTCGCCAGTTCACCGAGCGCCCGTCGAGCCACGGCAGCGAAGGCGGGCTGGTCGACTACCTGCGCGCGCACCGGGTGCCGGCGCTCGACGGCATCGACACCCGGGCGGTGGTCCGGCGGGTGCGCGAGCGCGGGGCGCTGCGCGGGGTGCTGACCACCGAGCGCTCGCAGGTCGCCGCCCTGACCGCCGAGCTCGCCGACTTTCCGCCGATGGCCGGCCGCGCGCTCGTCGACGAGGTGACCTGCGCCGCGCCCTACGGGTTCGCCCCCGGCGAGGGGGTGGAGCGGCGCTTCCGGCTCGCCGTCTACGACTTCGGGGTCAAGACGAACATCCTGCGGTCGCTGGCCAGCCGCGGCGCGGAGCTCACCGTGCTGCCCGCGCGCACCCCGGCCCGAAGCTGCCTCGACCTGGGCGTCGACGGCGTCGTCCTCTCCAACGGCCCCGGGGACCCCGAGCCGCTGGCGGAGATCGCGGCGACGATCGCCGAGCTGGTCGAGTCCGGGATCCCGCTGTTCGGGATCTGCCTGGGCCATCAGCTGCTCGGGCTGGCGGTCGGCGGCCGCACGTTCAAGCTCAAGTTCGGGCACCACGGCGGCAACCAGCCGGTGCGCGACCTCGACACCGGACGGATCGCGATCACCAGCCAGAACCACGGCTTCGCGGTCGACCCGGACTCGCTGCCCGCCGGCTGCCGGGTCAGCCAGGTGAACCTGAACGACGGCACCGTCGAGGCCTTCGAGATCGCCGGCCGGCCGGTGTTCTCCGCCCAGTACCACCCCGAGGCCGCCCCCGGTCCGCACGACGCCTCGCGGCTCTTCGACCGCTTCCTCGACGCGGTTGCCGCCGGACGCGGGCG
>JBFJMD010000304.1:0-3974 GCA_041634115.1 Thermoanaerobaculia bacterium
CGACAGCGACAGGTCGTCGACGCTCGTGTTGATGAGCGGCAGGTGGCCGTCCGGGTGGAGCAGCGTGTTGGTGCGCGTCTGCCCCGGCAGCCGGTTGAAGCCGGCCGACTCGCCGTCGCGCTCGGAAAAGCCGCCGAAGAAGTAGAACTCGCCGTCGCCGGCGGGGATCTCGCCGTTGATGAACAGATAGACGTTCTCCGACTCGGCGTCGCCGTAGCGGTGGTTCAGCCGGTTGTAACCGGCCTCGCGCGGATCGGGCGAGCCGTCGGGCAGGGTGGCGTAGATCTGCCGCGGGTCGGGGCCGGCGCGGTTGGTGAAGCCGCGGTCCCGGAACTCGGCGGTGACGTTGAAGAAGCCGCCGTCGCCCACCTCCCAGCCGTGGTTGACGCTCGCCTGGAAGGTCTCGCCGTCGCCCTCGAAGTGCTCGCCCGCGGACAGGTCGATGCGCGTCTTGTCGGTGCCCGACTTGAGCACCACGTTGATCACCCCGGCGATGGCGTCCGAGCCGTACTGGGCGGCGGCGCCGTCGCGCAGGATCTCGATGCGCTCGATGGCGCTCGCCGGGATGGCGTTGAGATCGACGCCGGCGGTGCCACGCCCGATCGAGCCGTTGACGTGCACCAGGGCGCTGGTGTGCCGGCGCTTGCCGTTGACCAGCACCAGGGTCTGGTCGGGTCCCAGCCCGCGCAGGGTGGAAGGACGCACGATGTCGGTGCCGTCGCTGATCGTCGAGGTCGAGAAGTTGAACGACGGCGCCAGGAACTGGATCATCCGCGAGGTCTCGGTCATGCCGGTGTCCTCGAGGTCCTGCTCCGACAGGACGTCGACCGGCACCGGGGTCTCGATCGCGGTGCGCGCGGTGCGCGACCCGAGCACCACCAGCTCCTCGCCGAACTGCACGAGGCTGGGGTCGAGCGCGAAGTCGAGGGTCGCCGTCTCGCCGACCGCGATGGTCACCGACTTCGTCTGCGAGGCGTATCCGAGAGCGGCGGCCAGGACCAGCCGCTCGCCCGGCAGCGCCCGCATCGTGTAGCTGCCGCCAGCGCCGGTCGACGCCTCGCGGCGGGTCTCGACGATGAGGATCGTGGCGCCGGAGATCGGCGCTCCGGTGGCGGCGTTGGTCACGCTGCCGGTGAGCGTCCCGGTCCCCTCGGCCTGGGCGCCCGCCGCCGCCGGCAGCAGCAGCGTCGCCAGCACCGCCGCGCAGACGAACGCGCAAACGGCTCCTCTTCGCAGGGTCATTGTGGGCTTCGCGATCATCAGGGCCTCCTTTTCCCTCCATGGAATCGGCGCGCGCTCCCTCCCGACCTGGCGCTCGTTGGGAGGTCGCGAGGTGGGGCGGAGCTGCGGGCAGCGCCGAGCGAGGCCGCCGCATCGCCGTGCGACGACCCCCGGCGTGCCGCGGGACGCCGATGAATTCTCATTCGACTGCCGAGGATCGTATCAAGCGAGCCGGGCCGCGGCAAATCACCGCACCCCTGCGCTTCGGCAACTCCGGCGCTCCGGGGTCCGTCCGGGAGGGCCCTCGCGGGGGACGGCGCGCTCTTCTGTGCCCTGGGATCGCTCCTGAGCGCGCCTCGGTCGGGCCGCGCTCCTGGGGCTCTGGACTTTGGCGGTTCGGCGCAGCGCGTCCCTCACGCCCCCGTACGGGCCCTCCCGGCCGGACCCCGGAGCGCCTCGTCTGACGCGCCTCTTCGAAGACGGGGGGCCAGAGACCGGGCGCTACATCCGAGCCACCTATCGCCCTCGCGACACCCCTTCGTTGAACGGTGTCTCCTGCGAGGTCTTCTTCGCCCGCCGTTGCCTCCTGCGATCGGAGTCCGAGGAGGCGCTCCGGGTTCCGGGGAGGCCCTCTCCGGGGGGCTCTCCGCCAGCGCCCACTCGAGCCTCCGAAGGGCACCGCCGGCGGGCGCGAACGCGGAGCGCAGGCGCGAGCCCCAACGTAAAAGTCTGAGCAGCTCGCGCCGGCCCCCGGAAGGGCCTCCCCGGAACCCGGAGCGCCGGAGGTGCCGAAACGCGTCTTCGAAGACGGCCAGGACGGAGCCCGGGCGTTTACCTTCGAGCGAGCCGAAGCCGTCTCATTCTCGGCCCGGACCGGCTCAGGCGCTCCGGAGCCGGGCGCGGGCGGCGGCCAGCCGGGCCACGGGCACCCGGTAGGGCGAGCACGAGACGTAGTCGAGGGCGCAGCTCTCGAAGAACTCGATCGACGACGGGTCGCCGCCGTGCTCTCCGCAGATCCCGATCTTGAGGTCCGGCCGCGCCTCGCGACCCAGCTCGCAGGCGATCTCCACGAGCCGGCCGACGCCGTCGCGGTCGAGCCGCTCGAAGGGGTCGTGCGGCAGGATGCCGTCTTCCAGGTAGTCGGGCAGGAAGCGGGCGACGTCGTCGCGCGAGAAGCCGTAGGTCATCTGGGTCAGGTCGTTGGTGCCGAAGGAGAAGAAATCGGCGTGGCGCGCGATGCGGTCCGCCACCAGCGCCGCCCGCGGCACCTCGATCATCGTGCCGATGGGGATCGGCAGCTCCAGCCCGGCCTCGGCGAGCACCCGGTCGACGATCGCGGCGGCGCGCGCCCGCAGCCGCTGCATCTCCTCCTCGGTGCCCACCAGCGGCACCATGATCTCGGGCCGCGGGCTCAGGCCCCGCGCCGCCAGCGCCCCGGCCGCGCCCACGATCGCCTCGACCTGCATGTCGTAGATCTCGGGCGTCGTCAGGCCGAGCCGGCAGCCGCGGTGCCCGAGCATGGGGTTGAACTCCGAGAGGCTCTCGGCCTTGGCCGCGACCGCCTCGGGCTCGAGCCCCATCTGGGCGGCGAGCTGGCGGACCGCCTTGTCGCCGTGCGGCAGGAACTCGTGCAGCGGCGGGTCGAGCAGCCGCACCGTGACCGGCAGCCCGTCCATCGCCTCGAAGATGCCCTCGAAGTCCGCCTGCTGCACCGGCCGCAGCCGCGCCAGGGCCGCCGCCCGCTGGGCCTCGTCGCGGGCCAGGATCACCTGCCGCATCCACGGCAGCCGGTCCTCCTCGAAGAACATGTGCTCGGTGCGGCAGAGCCCGATCCCCTGCGCCCCGAGCGCCCGCGCCACCCGCGCGTCGTGCGGCGTGTCGGCGTTGGCGCGGACCCCCATGCGGCGCTCGCCGTCCGCCCAGCCGACGAGCCGGCGGAACGCCACGACCGGGGGCGACTCCTCGGCGCCGCCGCCGATGACCGCCTGCAGGACCTCCGACGAGCGCGGGGTCAGCGCGCCGGCGAGGACCTCGCCGGTGGTGCCGTCGATCGACAGCTCGTCGCCTTCGCGGAAGACCCGCTCGCCCACCCGCAGCTCGCTCGCCTCGTCGTCGACGGCGAGCGCCCCGGCGCCGACGATGCAGGGCTTGCCGAGCCCGCGCGCCACCACCGCCGCGTGCGAGGTCATGCCGCCGCGCGAGGTGAGGATCCCGGCCGAGGCGTGCATGCCGACGATGTCCTCGGGCGAGGTCTCGGCGCGCACCAGCAGCACCGGACCGTCCGCGGCCATCGCCTCGGCGCGCTCCGCGGTCAGCGCGATGCGGCCGCTCGCCGCCCCCGGGCCCGCCGCCAGGCCGCGGGCGAGCAGCGCGCCGCCGGCGATCGCCGCCTGCTTCTCGCGCGGGTCGAAGACCGGCGCCAGCATCTGCACGAGCTGCTCCCCCTCGACGCGGAGCAGGGCCTCGCGGCGGTCGATCAGCCCTTCCGTGGCCATGTCCACCGCGATCCGCACCGCCGCGAGTCCGGTGCGCTTGCCGCTGCGGGTCTGCAGCATGTAGAGGCGGCCGTGCTCGATCGTGAACTCGACGTCCTGCATCTCCCGCCGGTGCGCCTCGAGCTTCTCGCAGACGTCCAGCAGGTCCTGGTAGGCCTGGGGAAAGTCGGCGCCGAGGCCGCCGTGCCCGTTCGAGGGAGCCACGTCGAGCGGCGTCCGGATGCCGGCCACCACGTCCTCGCCCTGGGCGTTCACCAG
>JBFJMD010000305.1:0-3974 GCA_041634115.1 Thermoanaerobaculia bacterium
ATTCATGGTGACGCTGTTGGCCTTGAGCGCAGCTTTCGCCTGGGCCCAAGGAGAGACCGCGATCTCCCTCGAGGTGCCCTACGGCGCCAGCAGCGTCTGGACCGCGGAGCGGCTTCTCAACGCCCGGCCGATGCCCCTGCCCCGGGCCGACCGCGGACGCATGGAGCCGCGTAGCGAGGAGGATCTCCTGGCATCTGCCCGGGAAGGATCATTCAGCTCGCCCCCGGGGCGGCCGAGCGCGGGAATCACCCCGATGGTCGACAACTTCCTCTTCGACCCACGGAGGGCGGGCCAGGGGGCGCGGTCCGGCTCGCGAGGTTTCGGCAGCCGGTCGGGTCTGCGGCCTTCGAACCGCGGGTTGGCGGAGCTCGATTTCACCAGCTCCCGACTGATCCCCGAAGAAGCGCGCTACTTCTACCCCTACAGCACGGTCGCCAAGATCTTCTTCCACAAGCCGGGCGGCGGGGACTACGTCTGCTCGGGAGTCGTGATCTCGCGCCGCATCGTCGGAACCGCCGGGCACTGCGTCTACGACCCGGACAGCGGATTCTTCGAGGACTGGCTGATCGTGCCGGCCTACTCTCAAGGGAATGCTCCCTTCGGCGTCTGGGAACCCAGCTACGTCGTGGTCTCGGGAAGCTGGGCGAACGGCGACGGGGTACCCAACGATGGGGACTTCGCGGTCTTCGCGATGTGGGACAACCAGGGCTGGGGCGCCCTCGGCAACGTCGTCGGCTGGCTCGGCTACGCCACCAACAGTCTCATCAACAACGAGCTCACGCTGCTCGGCTACCCGGCCAATCTCGATCGCGGACAGCGTATGCACCAGGTTGCGACCGGCGACTTCGACTGCTGCCTGGGCGGCTGCCCGATCTACGGTTCCGACATGGGTGGAGGATCGAGCGGCGGACCCTGGGTGCAGAATTTCGGCGAAGCCGCCAAAGGACAGAAGAAGGGCAAGAACAAGAAGATCAACCGCGTGGTCGGCTTCGCTTCTTTCGGGCCCAATGACGCGCGCTGGATGTTCCAGGGCGCCTCCCCTCTTACGTCCGAGTTCAAGGCGGTCTTCAACAAAGGCTGCGCCGAATACCCGGGGAACTGCTCGAGAAAAGGCAAGCCCAAGAAGCCGTAGACTCACGCCGCTCTCGCCGCGAGCCTCCAACGTGCGACCCGGGGTCCGAAATGCCGAGCCGTCGCGGACTCAGAAGCTCCAGAACCGCGGGATGTAGGTCACCGACAGGATCCAAAAGAGGATGCTGAGCGGCACCCCGGTGCGCAGGCGCAGGGTGTGACAGCTCGCCGGCTTGTGGATCCCAGCCTTCCGGATGGCGGCCCGCGGCACGGGCATTCGAGCTGCCAGCCCTCAACGCCGGCGCGTGGGCGGCTTCGGGGCCCGGGGGCGGGCGAGGTCGTACTGGCCGGGCCAGGGGTGGTCCCACTGCTCGTATTGCTCGGCGGCGTGGAGGGTGAGGTAGGGGTCGCGGAGGTGGGGGCGGGCCATGACGGCGAGGTCGGCGCGGCCGGCGGCTAAGACGGTGTTGGCGTGGTCGGCGCCGAGGAGAGCGCCGACGGCGGCGACGGGGATGCCGGCCTCGTGGCGGATGCGCTCGGCGAAGGGGACCTGGTACATGCGGCCGTAGAGGGGCTCGGACTCGGGGGAGTTGCCGGCCGAGGAGACGTCGATCACGTCGCAGCCGGCCTCCTTCAGCATCTTCGCCACCTCGACCGACTCGGCCGCGGTCACCCCGCGCTCCCCCAGCCAGTCGGTGGCGGAGATGCGCACGGAGATCGGGCGCTCCTCGGGCCAGGCGTCGCGAACGGCGCGGAAGACCTCGAGCGGGTAGCGCATACGGTTCTCGAGGGTCCCACCGTACTCGTCGGCTCGCCGGTTGGACAGCGGCGAGATGAAGCTCGAGAGCAGGTAGCCGTGGGCCATGTGGATCTCGAGGAGGTCGAAGCCGGCCGCGAGGGCGTATCCGGCGGCGCGGGCGAAGGCGGCGGTGACGCGGTCCATGTCCGCCCGGGTCATCTCGCGCGGCGGCGGCCAGCCGGCGTCGAAGGGGAGGGGTGACGGGCCGAGGGTCTCCCAGGCGCCCTCCTCGGGGGTCAGCGGGACGTCGTCGCCCAACCAGGGGTGGTGGACGGAGCCCTTGCGGCCGGAGTGGGCGATCTGGAGGCCGATCTTCGCCCGCGAGCGCTCGTGCACGAAGTCGACGATCCGCTTCCAGGCGTCGACGTGCTCGGGCGCGTACATCCCGGTGCACTGGTAGCTGATCCGCCCTTCGGGCTCGACGTCGGTCATCTCCGTGACGATCAGCCCGGCGCCGCCGATCGCGCGGCTGCCGAGGTGAACCAAGTGCCAGTCGTTCGGGAGGCCGTCCTCGGCGGAGTACTGGCACATCGGGCTGACGACGATCCGGTTGACGAGCTCCATCCCGCGGAGACGAAAGGGGGTGAAGATGGGCGGCGGCGCGCCGTCGGCCGCGGCCGGGGCGACGCCGGACTCGCCCGCATACCAGCGGTCGACCCGCTCGATCAGCGCCGGGTCGCGCTCGCGCAGGTTGTCGTAGGTGATCCGCTTCGAGCGCGTCATCAGGTTGAAGGTGAACTGCAGCGGATCCTGGCCGAGGTAGCGGGCCGAGTGCTCGAACCACTCGAGGCTGGTCTGCGCCGCCCGCTGGAACTTGGCGACGTCCACCCAGCGGGCGTCCTCGTAGGCGGCGAGCGCCCGCGGCACGTCGGCGGTGCCGTGGAGGCGGAAGGCCTCGACCAGCGCCGCCGCGTCCTCCATCGCCAGCTTGGTGCCGGAGCCGATCGAGAAATGCGCGGTGTGGGCGGCGTCGCCCAGGAGGACGACGTTGCCGTGGTGCCAGGTCTCGCACTGGACCGTCGGGAAGGAGCGCCAGATCGAGCGGTTGGCGATCAAGCGGCGGCCGCCGAGGTAGGGGGCGAAGAGCTCCTCGCAGAAAGCGACGGTCTCCTCCTCGCTCGCCGCGTCGAGGCCGGCCCGCTTCCAGACCTCCTCGCGGCACTCGACGATCCAGGTGCTCGTCGTCTCGTCGAAGGGGTAGGCGTGGACCTGGAAGAGGCCGTGCTCGGTCTCCTCGAAGACGAAGGTGAACTCGGGGAGCTTCAAATCCGCTCCCAGCCAGCAGAACTTGCACTCGCGCCAGTCGATCGTCGGCCGGAAGCGGTCCTCGAGCAGCCGTCGCACGGTGCTGTTGGCGCCGTCGGCGCCGAGCACCAGGTCGGCCTCGGCGAACGCCCCGAGGTCCTCGATCTCGCGCTCGAAGCTGAGCGCGACCCCCAGCTCGCGGGCGCGGCGCTGCAGGATCAGGAGCAGCTTCTTGCGCGACAGCGCCGAGAAGCCGTGCCCCGTCGACAGGGTCGAATCGCCCCGGTACCAGGTCCGGATGTCGCGCCAGTGGATGAAGTTGGCGGTGATCTCGGCGTAGGTCTCGGGGTCCTCCTCCGCGAAGCCGGCGAGGGTCTCGTCCGAGAAGACGACCCCGAAGCCGAAGGTGTCCTCCGGCCGGTTGCGCTCGACGACTTCGATCGCGGCGTCCGGGAACGCCTTCTTCATCAGGATGGCGAAGTAGAGGCCGGCCGGCCCGCCGCCGATGCTGACGATCCTCATGCGGGGCCGAGTCTACTCATTCGATCGAGTCGAAAGCGGGCGCCGGCATCAAAGGTGGCCGGGCCCGGCGCTCAGGGCCGCCAGCGCGGCGGCGTCAGGCGGCGCTTGCCGTCGCGGGTCTTCTCCACCCCGGGCGCGTCCAGGTCGAGCCGGTCCCAGAGCTGGCAGGTCACCTGCTTGTGCTTCTGGTCGAGCCCCTCGCAGTAGTTCGTGTAGAGGCAGCGGCGGATCTCCGCGCCGCGGCCGAGCTCCATCTTCAGGAACCAGTCCGGGTCGGCCAGCGACTGGCGCGCCGCGCCGATCAGGTCGCAGTCGCCGTCGCGCAGCGCCTGCTCGG
>JBFJMD010000306.1:0-3964 GCA_041634115.1 Thermoanaerobaculia bacterium
AGGTTGAGCTGATTCGGCCACCAGTCCCGGTTGGACCGGCCCCCGACGACGGTGTGGGCTCGCGTTCCGCCCGACATCGGGCACTTGGCTGCAGGCTCTGACATGTGGATTCTCCTCGTGGTTTCGGGCCGGATCCGGGTCTCAGTCTCCCGTCGGGGCCGGGGTCGCGGCGAGACACTCCGGGCAGCGGCCCCAGTAGATGACCTCGGCCTCGTCGATCTCGAAGCCCGAGTCCTCCGCGGCGGTCAGGCACGGCGCGGCGCCGACGGCGCAGTCGACGTCGACCATCCGGCCGCAGTCGCGGCAGATCAGGTGGTGATGGTTGTCGCCGACCCGGTCTTCGTAGCGCGCGGGCGACCCGGCCGGCTGGATGCGGCGGATGAGACCCTTCTCGGCCAGGATGCCCAGCGCGTTGTAGACCGCCTGGCGGGAGATGGCGCCGATCTCGTCTCGAACGCCCTCGACGACGTCGTCCGCCGTGCCGTGCGGGCGATCGGAGACCACTCCCAGGACGGCCAGGCGCTGCGCCGTGACCTGTAGGCCGTGACGGCGAAGGAGATCGGCGGGGTCGGCGGGCATGGCCGGAGTATTAGTCTAATTCTGGATTAAGTCAAGTCATTGTCATTGTCCAGTAACCGAGCCAGGCAGCGTGATGGCTGCCGGGCTTGCTCCCGGACCACGGGCCGAGCGCGAGAAAAGCGCGGCCGTCCGAGCCGCGGCATGCCGCCCGAGCACTCGGGTGACGGCCTGTGGGTCGGCGACTCGGGTGGCGCCCGTTCTGCCGTCTCCGCTACGATCCGAGCGCACGATGAGCCGATTCTCGTTTCTCGCGGCCGCCGCGTCCCGCGGCCCGGTCCCTCCGTAGGCGGCGGTTCCCGAGACGGCGGCGAAGCGGTGCTCCCGACGGACATGCACGGACGAGACGACGCCGGCTGGCGCCGGCCGGCGAGCGCGGACGCCTTGGAGATCCTCCGCAAGGGGGGAGGCGGCCTCCTGGTGCGCGGCGTGGCCACCGTGCTGGCGATGGCGACGCATCTCGCGATCAGCCGGATCTGGGGCGCCGCGTCACTCGGCGTCTACACCCTCGCGGTCACCCTGGCCTACACGGCGGCCCTGGTCTGCCGCGTGGGCACCGACGGCGCCGCGGTGCGATTCGTCGCCGCGGCTCCGGGCGCGGCCCGCACGGTCTACCGGCGGGTGCTGACGGTCACCCTGCCGCTCTCGGCGGGCGTCGCGGTCGCGATCTGGGCGAGCGCACCGCTCCTCGCCGAGCGGGTCTTCACCGAGGACGAGCTGGTCGGCCCGATCCGCGCCCTGGCCGCCGCGCTGCCGCTCCTCGGCCTGTTGAGCGCCGCCGCGGCCTGCTTGCAGGGGCGGCGGCGGGTGGTTCTCGCCGAAGCGATGCAGGGCGCGCTGCCCCCGGCGCTGACGCTGCTGCTGCTGGGGGTCGCCGCCTGGCGCGGCGCCTTCGCGCCCGGGGTGCCGGCCTACGCGCGCGCGGGAGCGATCGCCGGCGCCGCCGGCGCGGGCGCCCTGGCCTGGCATCTCGCCGCGGCGCGCGGCGCCGGGCGGGGCGCCGAGGGCCCCGCGGCACCGAGCGTCCGGCGGCTGCTGCGGACCGCCGGGCCGATGTTCGTGAGCTCGTCCCTCTATTCGGTGCTGACCACGACCGACACCTTCGTCCTGGGGATCTACCGCGACTCCGACGAGGTCGGTTTCTACCGGGCCGCCACCTCGATCGCGCTGGCCATCTCGTTCGCGCCGTCCGCTCTCTACACGATCGCGGCCCCGATGTTCGCCGAGGCGTACTGGAGCGGCCAGCGGCAACGGCTCGAGCACCTGGTGGCGGTCACCGCGCGTGCCGCCCTCGGCGCGAGCGCCGCCGTCGCGCTCGGTCTCTTCGCCCTCTCGGTTCCCATCCTGCGTCTCTTCGGCGACGGCTTCGTCGCCGCCGCCCCGGGGCTGGTCGTCTACGGCGCGGGGCTGGTCGCGAGCACCGCCTTCGGGCCCACCGCCGTCGTGCTGAACATGATCGGCGAGGAGCGGGCCCTGAGCCGGTACCTGGTGGTGGCGGTCGCGGCCGGCCTGCTGCTCAACCTGGCTCTGGTGCCGCGGTGGGGGATCCTCGGCGCCGCGACGGCGACCGCGGCCGGCACCATCCTGTGGAACGCCCTGGCCGCGGCCCGGGCGCACGGCAGGCTGGGCCATCCGATCGGGCCGCGGCTGCTGCGGGGCGGGCCGCGTCGGAGCGGGGGATGAGCCCCGACCGTCGCGAGCCGCGGATCTCGGTCGCGCTCTGCACCCGGAACGGCGAGCGCTTCCTCGAGGCCCAGCTCGAGTCGCTCGCGGCCCCCCGGGAGGGTGCCATGACCCCGCGCCTCACGATCGTCATCGTGAGCTGGAACACCCGCGAGCTGCTGCGCGCCTGCCTCGCCAGCCTGGAGCGGGCTCCGCAGCCCGCCGAGCGCGAGGTGATCGTGGTCGACAACGGCTCTCGGGACGGCACCCCGCGGATGGTGCGCGAGGAGTTCCCCGGCGTCCTGCTCCTCGTCAACGAGCTCAACGAGGGGTTCGCCCGGGCGGTCAACCGGGGAGCCCGCCGGGCGCGGGGGCGCTACCTGCTGCTGCTCAACAGCGACACCGAGATCGTGGGCGACGCGCTCTCGGCGTGCGCCCGCTACCTCGACGGCCATCCCGAGGCGGCGGCCGTAGGCTGCCGGCTGCTCTATCCGGACGGGCGGCGGCAGAGCAGCTGCTTCCGGTTCCCCAACCTCCGGGGGCTTCTCCTCCAGGCGCTCTACCTGCCGCGCCTCTTCCCCCATCACCCGGTCTGGAACTTCGGCCGCTACGGCCAGGCGCGGTGGAGCGAGCCGCGCCGCGTCGACTGCGTCATGGGGAGCTTCCTCATGCTGCGGGCCGGGGCCGTCGCCGGCGAGCCGCTGCTCGACGAGGGCTATTTCCTGTACGCCGAGGAGGCCGATCTGTGCTACCGGCTCGCGCTCCGCGGCGGGGCGACGGTCTATCTGCCCGGCGCCGAGATCGTCCATCGCCACGGCGGCAGCTCGCGCGCCGTGCCGGTCTGGGCGGCCCACGCCAGCCGCCGAGGCACCTTGCGGTTCTTCTACAAGTGGCGCGGTCCGGGGATCGCCTGGCTGGCCAACGCGCTCATGCTCGCCGAGGTCCTGCCGCGCGCCGCCGCCGCCGCCGTCCTGCGCCGCGGGGAGCGGGCGGCGAGACACCGGGCGCTCGCGTTCCATCTCCGGGCATTGGTCCGCCCGCGTCTCCTCGCCGGGCCCTGGGAGCCGCCGGAGCTCGCGTCGCCGGAGGCTCCTCTCGGCTGAGGCCCGGCCGGCGGCGGCGAGCGCCCTCAGCTCTTGGCCGGCGGCGGGTCCCCCAGCGATCGCACGAGCCCACACCAGCGCCGGGAGAAGGGCTCGAGATCGAAGCGTCGCGCGTAGAGCCGGCCGCGCTCGCCGAGCGCGCGCCGGCGCTCGGGGTCGGCGAGGAGCGAGCGCACGATCGGCCGCAGGCCCTCGAATCGCGGGCAGATCACCTGGCCACCCTCTCGCAGCAGCTCCGCCATGCCGCCGCGGCCCGAGCCCACGACCGGCGTGCCGCAGAGCATGGCCTCGTGAGCGGTGCGGCACCAGCCCTCGTCGAAGGTCGACATCGTGACCGCCAGGTCGGCCAGGCGGAGCAGCTTCAGGTAGTCGCGGTAGGGGAGGTCGAGCCGCCGGACCGGCGGCTCGGCGGCGCCTGGGCCGCTGACCACGAATTCGGCCTCGAGCCCGGCCAGGGCCGCATGCGCCTGGCGGAACCCCTTCTCCGGACGCGCGCTGCCGAGGTAGACGAGCGGCCGATCGCGCGGCAGGGCCAGCGTGGAGCGCAGGCTCTCGAGCTCGGCGCCGTCGAACTCGCAGCCGTCGACGTCGAAAGCGTTGGGGACGACCTCGACCCGCTCGAG
>JBFJMD010000307.1:0-3952 GCA_041634115.1 Thermoanaerobaculia bacterium
ACGATGTGCCCCAGCTTCATGGTGACCCGCGAGGAGGAGCACTCGACCCGGGGCCGCGCCAACCTGCTCCGCGCCGCGCTCTCCGGCGAGCTGCCGGCGGCCGAGATGACCGGCCGGCGGATGTACGAGGCGATGGAGCTCTGCGTCGAGTGCAAGGCCTGCAAGGCCGAGTGCCCGTCGTCGGTCGACATGGCGAAGATCAAGTTCGAGTTCCTGGCCGCCTACCGCAAGGCGCACGGGGTGCCGCTGCGGGCGCGGCTCTTCGCCGGGGTCGGCCGCCTCGCGCGGCTGGCGAGCGGGGCGCCGGCGCCGGCGGTCAACCGGCTGCTGGCCGGCCGGCCGCTGCGGGCGGCGGCCGAGCGCCTCCTCGGGGTGAGCCGGCGGCGCCGGCTGCCCCCCTTCGCCCGGGTCCCCTTCACCCGCTGGTTCGCCGAGCACGCCCGCTTTCCCGGCCCCCGGCTCGGGGAGGTGGCGCTGTTCCACGACACCTTCGCCACCTACCACCAGCCGGAGATCGCGATCGCGGCGACCCGGCTGCTGGCGGGGGCCGGCTACCGGGTGCGGCTGCCGGGCCACCGCTGCTGCGGGCGGCCGATGATCTCCCAGGGCCTCTTCGCGCGGGCGCGGGCGGCGGCGGCGGACACCGTGGCGCGGCTCGCGCCTTTCGCCGAGCGCGGGGTGCCGATCGTCGGCCTCGAGCCGAGCTGCCTCTCGGCCCTGCGCGACGACTACGCCGATCTACTGCCCGGCGATCCGGGGGTGGAGAGGGTGGCGGCCGCGGCGCTCGGCTTCGAGGAGTTCGTGGCCTCGCGCGCCGACGCCGGGCGGCTCGAGCTGGCCTGGAACGGCGGTCCCCGCCGGGTGCTGCTCCACGGCCACTGCCACCAGAAGGCGCTCGTCGGCACGGCGCCGGCCCGCCGGGCGCTCGAGCTGCCGCCCGGCTACGAGGTCGAGGAGGTGGACTCCGGCTGCTGCGGCATGGCCGGGGCGTTCGGCTACGAGCGCGAGCACTACGAGATCTCGATGGCGATGGGCGAGCGGCGGCTGCTGCCGGCCGTCCGCGCGGCCGCGGCGGAGACGATCGTCGCCGCCGCCGGGGTGAGCTGCCGCCAGCAGATCCTCGACGGCGCCGGCCGCCGCGCGCTGCACCCGGCCGAGGTGCTCGAGCGGGCGCTCGCCCAGGGCTAGCGAGCAGCCGGCCGCGAGCGCGGTAGACTGTCCGGCGAAACCGGGGAAGCGCGCGGGGGTCGCCAGCGCCGGCGGAGTCGCCGGCGGCCGCGGCTGCCCGTCAAAGCGGCGCCCGAGCGCCCGAAAGGAGGTCCGCGCGATGCGCAGGCTCACGATCCTCAGCACCCTCTTGGCCGCGGTGGCGCTGGCCGGCGCCTGCGGCGACCCCGACGTCCGGGACGACGCCGCCCTCCTGGGCTTGACCCCCGCCGACTTCCCGCAGCTCGAAGCCGACGTCTTCGCCGAGATGGACGGCGGCCTTGCGCTCACCCCCGAGGCGATCCAGGGGCGCAACACCTGGATCCTGTGGACCGGCGGCAGCCAGGTCTTCATCGACTGGCTGGCGCGCGAGGGCTACGGCATCTCGGACACCCTGCGGATGCTCGACTCGCGGCTGCGCTCCCGGCGCTTCGGGGAGTTCGGGCTGGTCAACGAGCCCGGCTTCGCGGCGGCGACGGTGGCAGACGAGCACGGCCTCTGGCTCGACGTGCCGGCGGACGGCGCCGAGCGCGGCCGGGTCGACGCCGCGATCGCCGCCGAGGGGATCGACCCGCGGGTCTACGGCCGCTCGACCGGGGTGATGGGCCTGCGGCTCTTCCCCAATCCCGAGTGGGACGACGAGGCGCGCCGCCGCTGGGACCCGGAGCGCTTCTACAACGACCTCCAGTACTCGAAGGACCCGGAGCTGGTGCGCCCCTACCGGGTCGGCATGACCTGCGGCCTCTGCCACGTGGCGCCGCACCCGCTCCGGCCCCCCGCCGACCCCGACGCCCCCGGCTGGGAGAACCTGGCCTCGGCGCTCGGCAACCAGTACTTCCGCGAGGGGCGGGTGTTCGCGACCAACCTGCGACCG
Organism: Thermoanaerobaculia bacterium; assembly: GCA_041634115.1. Taxonomy (GTDB): domain Bacteria; phylum Acidobacteriota; class Thermoanaerobaculia; order Multivoradales; family JAHEKO01; genus JBFJMD01. Next base: position 2,081 of record JBFJMD010000307.1, read on the forward strand.
CCGGCGCCGGGCGAGCGCTCGAGCTTCCTCTGGGAGATGCTCGACGCGCAGCCGCCGGGGACCTCGGACACCTCGCGCATGGCCACCGACCACATCAACAACCCGAACGCGATCAACGGGATCTTCAACCTCGGCGCTCGCCTCGCCGTGGCCGAGCGCTCCGGGGCGCTGGAGACGATGAGCGCCGCGACGATGCACATCCCCGGCGACCTGCCCAACCCGCGCTTCGTGCCGCACGTGCTCAAGGACGGCGCCGACTCGGTCGGCGTGCCCGGGGCGACGATCCGGGTCTACGTCAACATCGGCATGTACTCGCAGTACTGGCTGAAGCTCCACAAGCCGCTCGTCGGGGTGACGGCGCAAAAGCCCTTCCAGGTGGAGACCGCGCAGCGCAACTCGGTCTACTGGCGGGCGACCGAGGAGCGGCTGGCGAACCTGGCGGCCTTCCTGGGCTCGATCGGCCCGATGCCGCTCGCCGAGGCGCGCTGGACGGACGCCGACGGGGTGGAGCGCTCGGGGGCCGAGCTGCTGGCCGAGCCGGAGGTCCTCGAGCGCGGCGCCCGCGCCTTCGCCAGAAACTGCGCCGGCTGCCACTCGAGCAAGCGGCCGCCCGCGGAGATCGACCCGCGCTCCGAGGAGGGCAAGGGCTGGTTCGAGGGCTCGGTCCTCGCCGCCGACTTCCGGGACGGCAACTTCCTCTCCGAAGAGGTCCGGCACCGCGTCGACAAGATCGGCACCAACGCCTGCCGCTCGCTCGCCACGAACGCGGTGCGCGGTCACGTCTGGGACAATTTTTCCTCGGAGACCTACAAGGGGCTCCCCGCGGTCGAGAAGATCACCACCTTCAACCCGATCACCGGCCGCGACGACCACGTCCACGACCTGCGCTCGCGCGGCGTCGAGCACGCCGTCGGCTACTACCGGACGCCGTCGCTCATCGCGGTCTGGTCGTCGGCGCCGCTGCTGCACAACAATTCGCTGGGCGCCTACACCGGCGATCCCTCGGTGGAGGGGCGCCTCGCCGCCTTCGAAGACGCCGCCGGCAGGCTCCTCTGGCCGGAGAGGCGGCTCGGCCCGGGCTCGATCTGGCGCACCCGGCACGAGAGCGAGCTGGCGGTCCCGCTGTCGCGGCTGCCGGGGATCCTGCAGAAGCTGCTGCGCCAGACGAAAAAGGAGCTGCTGGAGCGGCGGGGGGAGCAGGACTACCTGGTCCTCGGGCCGATCCCGCGCGGCACCTCGATCAACCTGCTCGGCAGCCTCGACCTCGGCCTGACCGGGCTCGAGGACCTGGATAAGGCGAAGAGCCTGGTCCATCTGGCGGGCGAGATCCGCGAGGCGCTCGAGCACCTGCGCGAGTCGCGGCTCGACGAGGCGGCGACCTTCGAGTACCTCAAGGAGAAGCTCGTCCCTTCGCTGCTCGCCAACAGCAAGTGCCCTGACCTCGTCGCGGACCGCGGTCACCTGTTCGGCACGGACCTGCCCGACGGCGACAAGCTGGCGCTCGTCGAGTTCCTGAAGACGCTCTGAGCGCTCCTACGATCCGGGGCTCGGGGCGACCCCGAGGAACTCCCACACCGCGCGGCGGAACGCTTCCGGCTCCTCGACGGGGGCGAAGTGGCCGCTTGCCTCGAAGACGAGGAAGGTCGAGTCGGCCAGGCCGTCGGCCAGCTCCTGGCCCTTCGTCGGCGGCAGCATGTCGTGGGCGCCGGAGACGACGAGCGAGCGGACGGCGATCGCCGGCAGCTTGTCGCGGGCGTCGAAGGTCGGGTTCTCCCGGTCGGCGTAGGCGGCGTGGCGCCAGCTCAGCTCGGCGCCGGCGAAGATCTCCTGCACCTTGAGGCGGCCGGCCTCGGGGTCGGCGAACATCGACGG
>JBFJMD010000308.1:0-3911 GCA_041634115.1 Thermoanaerobaculia bacterium
CAGCGGTCGATCGCAGGTCCTGGTGAGCGACTCGGACACCGGCAGGATCGTCTTCCGCGAGCGGGCGAGCTCTCCGCTTCGCGACGACTTCGGGCGCTACCGGGCCGCCGTGCCGCTCTCCTCCCCCGGGAGCCTGACCGTGTTCCGGCAGGCCTCCGGCCGGCCGCAGGTGATCGCCGCGAGCGGCGCCGGTCGCCTCGAGACCGCCTTCGTCGCCGACGACGGAGGCTGGCGGGCCGGGGCCCCGCTGACGCTTCCGAAGGGCGTCCCGGGAGTCCTCGACGTGGCCGGGACCAGCGACTCGAGGGACACCGACTGGCTCTTCGCCCTCGACCGCGCCACCGGCGAGGCCCACTATCGAAGCCGCTCCCCGGCGGCTCGCATCGATGACTGGAGTCCCTGGCTGCGGCTGATCGCGGCCCCGGCCTTCCGATTGACCGCTCTCAGCGGGGTCGACGGCGTCCTGCGCGTCGTTCTGATCGACCGCGCCGGCAGGCCGCGGATCGCGTCCCGGCCGCCCGGACGAGGCTGGAGCTCGGCCGGCGCCTTCGCCGAAGCGGGAGAGCTGCCGCTGCTGCGCGACGTGACGGCGACGATCTCGCGCGACGGAAAGGACCGCGTCTTCGGCCTCGACGTGAACGACGCGCTGTGGAGCCGCCCCGTCGGCGGCGCGGCGGAGACCGCCGCCTGGCAGCCGCTCAACGTGAGCATCGAGCGCCCCGGGTCGGCGCCGGGGCTGCCCCGCAACCTCGTCGCGCTCTCGGCCGGGCGCTGGCCCGACGGGCGGGGAGGCCGGGCGCCCGTGCTCTTCGCCATCGACTCCTTCGGCAACGTCTACTACAGCGTCGAGCGCTCTCAGCGCCCGGTCTCGCTGCCTTGGCAAGCGACCCGGAGGCGCGTTTTTCAGGACGGCTGGAGGTCGTTCTACTAGTTCCGGCTCGAGGGGGAATGGAAGGAGGAATCAGGGATGATCGAAAGAACGCTCTTCGCGGCCGCGCTGTGGATGCTGGGAATCGGGCTGCTCCAGTCGCTTCCGGCACGGGCCGCCTCCGCGGCCTGCACTCCGACCGAGGTCGTCGTCTTCTCCAACCGGGTCCACGTCCGCTGCTTCGCCGATCGCGACGGCATTCGCTTCTTCGCCGTCCCGACGGCGAATGAAGAGCTCGCGCATCGCGTCGAGACCTTCGGCATCGCGGCCATCGGCTTCGCCAAGACCCTGCGCATCGAATTCGATCCCCGGGACGAGACCAGCGGACCCGCTTTCGGCTGCAGGCCGCACGACTGCCGCCCCATCGAGGCGATCGGCATCACCACCGCGAGGCCCGACCTCCCCTTCGAGGGCGGCGAGTGATCCCCCCGGACGGCTGAGCCGGCGCCTCAGCGCTGGTAGGGAAAGGCCGCGCCCAGCTTGCGGGCCAGGCGGTTGTCGATCCAGGCGCCGTCCCACCACTCGGCGGGGTGGACCGGGGCGCCGCCGACGAGCACGGTGAAGTGGAGGTGGTCGCCGCCGGCGAGGCCGGTCTCGCCGGTGCGGCCGATCTCCTGGCCGCGCTCGACGGCCTCCCCCTCGGCCACGCCGATCGACGAGAGGTGCCCGTAGAGGGTCATCAGGCCGTAGCCGTGGTCGATCACGACCGCGTTGCCGTAGATGCCGAAGTAGCGGGCCAGGACCACGACGCCGGCGTTCGCCGCCTGGACCGGCGCCCGCTTGACCGAGGCGAGGTCGAAGCCGAGGTGGTCCTGGCGGTCCACCTCGCGGCCCTCGTAGAAGTAGGTGCGCCGGTCGGCGAAGGCCGACATCACCTGGGCGTTCGCCATCGGCAGGAAGGGGCGGCTCCAGAGGAACTCGGGCCGGGTGTCGTCGGCCAGCTCGTCTAGCGTCGCCGCGTTCTCCTTGCGCAGGTCGCGGTTGATCGCCAGGTAGCTCTCCAGCAGGGTCGCGCCCTGGGCGAGCCCCGGCGTCGCCGAGGCGATCTCCGGCACGACCTTGGACATGAAGCCGTCCGAGACCTCGATGTCGTCGGCCTTGAACGGCCGCGCCAGGAAGCGGTCCACGAACCCGACCCGCGCCTCGTTGCCGACGTCGTCCGCGACCAGCAGCCGGATCGCCGATCCGTCCTCGAGGTCGAAGGGGACGGCGAAGAGGCTGAAGCGCTCCCCCGCCGCGGCGCCCGGCAGCGGCCATCCGGGGAAGAAGCGCTCGCCGACCTCGACGCCGTCGCGCACCGCGGCCTCGCCGGCCCGGTAGACCACCACCTCGGCGCCCCCCGCCGACGGGTAGTGCTGGGTCGAGAGCACCGCGACCGGCGGCGGCTGCAGACGCACCGGCAGCGTGAGCTGCTCCGTCACCGGGCCGGGGCGGCGAAGCCAGGCGCTCGGCCGCTCCGCCACCGCCCGCAGCGTCGCCTCGCCGGTGCGCAGGCCCTCGACCGTACGGCTGCCGACCTCGAGCTCGATGGTCTCGCGGGCCGTGCGCGCGCCCCAGAAGGCCCACGCCGGCCGGGGCGTGAACTCGCGCTCGGCGAGGACCTCGGTCCGCTCTCCCTGGACCAGCTCGAGGCGCACCCGCGCCAGGCCGCGCCAGGGCTCCTCGAAGGTCGCCGTGACCGGGGTCGCCGGCCCGATGCCGGGCAGCGCCGCCTCCACCGCCACCGCGGGGGCGGGCCCGGCCCGGAAGGCGCCGAGCGCCGCCCAGCCGAGCGCCAGGACCACCAGCAGGGTCAGGAAGATCTTCGATCTCGAGCCGCGTCGCTCTCCGTCCATGTGCCGTCTCTCTCCTTTTCGCGGAATCGGCCGTGGGCGCCGATGGTCGGTCGGCCGCGGGTCCGACGGCCCGCGCGGCCGGAAGGATAGCAGCCGCGACCCGGGCGGTCACAAGACACACGGTCTTCCGAGACGAGCATCGTGTCGCCGCAAGAGAACGGGGCCCGCGGTCTCCCGCGGGCCCCGGTGGCGTCATCGGTCGCGCCCGGTCGGCCTCAGCGCCGGTGCTCGAACTGGAACAGGATCTTCGGCAGCACGACCTGGCCGCCGACGTAGAAGCGGCCGTGGCGGTCGTACCAGCCCCGCCGGTGGTGGCGATGCCAGTCGGAGTCGTGGTCGTAGTAGCGGCCGGGCCTCACGCGCGGGTAGAAGTAGTCCAGATCCCGCATCAGCCTCGTCACGTGGAAGAAGTCGCGCTCGACGTGGCGCACGGCGTGGAGGTAGTGCAGGCTCTCGGCGGCCCGGAAGTAGGCCTCCCGCAGCGCCAGGAAGTCCCGCTCCGTGTGGTACGGGTCGCGGTAGTAGCGCTCCACCTGGCGGTGGAAGTGGCGCGCCCGGTCGTCCAGGTAGTGCAGGTCGCGGAGCGCCGCCTCCTCGGCCCGGTCGAAGTGGTGCCGGGAGCGCTCCGCGGCCCGGTGGACGTGTCGGGCCGCCTCCTCGAGATCGTGGGCGACGGCGCGGATCCTGCCGTCCCAACGATCCCCCCGGTGACGACGGTCCTTGTGCTCGGCGAAGGCGGCGGAGGTCGCCAGGAGGACCAGCGCCCCGACGATCGCCGCGCCTGTCATGGTCTTTCTGCTGATCATGGCCAGCCTCCTTTCTCCCGCTCGAGGAGAGAGCAACGGCGATGCCATGACGCAAGAGTCCGCGTCGCGCTTGAGTTTTCGGGGCGTCGACCGGGAGAGGCGACGGGCCGGACGTCCCCTGGGGAGGACACTCGGCGGAGCTAGCTCGGGTCCCGGAAGGGCTTCAGGACGTCGCGCTTGTCGGACCAGGCGGAGCGGGCTTCGACGTACTCGCGGTGGGAGAAGTCGAGCTCGCTGGCGATCTGGCGGACCTGGGACTCCTCGACGCCGGAGATCGAGTCGTCGGCGGCCGAGACGGCGAACAGGCAGTCGAGCAGCTCGCGCCGCTCGTCGACGGTGGAG
>JBFJMD010000309.1:0-3911 GCA_041634115.1 Thermoanaerobaculia bacterium
AGGGGGACGCGCTCTCGGGAAACGGCGTCCTGGTGCTGGCCGACGGGGTGGCGATCGAGAACATGACCGCCCGCAACTTTCAGCTCAACGGCTTCTACTGGACCGGCGCCACCGGCTTCAGCGGCTCCTATCTGACGGCAGTCAACAACGGCGACTACGGCGTCTACGCCTTCGACTCGACCGACGGCCTGATCGAGCACTCCTACGCCTCGGGATCGCCCGACGCCGGCTTCTACGTCGGCCAGTGCTACCCCTGCCGCACCGTGCTCCGCAAGCTCGTCGCCGAGAACAACGCCCTGGGCTACTCGGGCACCAACGCCGGCGGCGAGCTCTACCTCGTCGACTCGGTCTGGCGCCACAACATGGCGGGCATCGTCCCCAACACGCTCGACAGCGAGCTGCTGCCGCCCCAGCGCGAGACGGTCATCGCCGGCAATCACGTCTACGAGAACGGCAATCTCGACGCTCCGGCCAAGCCCATCGCCTGGCCGGCCTTCGGCAACGGCATCCTCGTCGCCGGCGGCCGCGACAACCTGATCCTCCGCAACCTCGTCACCGACCACCCCGGCCACGGGGTGCTCATCCTGGCGAGCCACGACGAGCGCTTCTGGCCTGGTTCAGGGAACGTCGTCCGCGAGAACCGGGTGCTGCGCTCGCGGCGCGCCGATCTCGCCGTGGGCTGGCCGGGGACGCCGGGCAACTGCTTCGCCGACAACTCCTTCGCCTCCGCGCGGCCCCTCTTCCTGGAGCGGCTGCGCGGCTGCTCCGGCCGGCGGCTTCCCGTGGGTTTCGATCTGGGGCCCGCGGTCGCCGCCCTGTCGCGGAGACGGGCGGCGCGGGCCGGCGACTATCCCCGCGGCCAGGTCGCCGCGCAGCCACTGCCGCCGCCCCAGCCGCGGATGCCGGGAGGCGCGGACGCGCCCGTGCGGCCGGCCGTCGGGGTCTTCGACGGCGCGCGGCCGCGGCTCGAGGAGATCGAGCTGCCGCGCGAGGCCGCGAGCGACGACCCGCCCGTGGCCCCCGCGAGCTGATCAGTCCTCCGCGTCGTCGCCGCCGCCGTCGTCGCCGAATGCGACGCCGAGGACGACCGCCGCGATCACCGGCACGTACCAGCGCTTCTTGAGCCAGCGGACGAAGCCCTTGCCCTTCTTCCTGCCCGCCGCCTCGCTCTGCCGATCGACCTCGCTCCAGCCCTCCGGAGAGCGCCAGGAGTCGTCGCGCACCGACGCCGGGGTGAGCCCGGAAGCGTAAGGCCTCGAATCCTTCGATCGGTAACTCGCGATCCCGTGTGCTAGGGTGCCGCCACCTCAAGCTGGAGCAAGAGCAAGTGGCGGCGACCGGCGGACAAATGGGCCCCGTCGCGGGAATCGCTCGGAGGGAACGAACGGCATGGCCAGAGTCAGGATCGCCGCCGCATTCACCGCCGCCCTGGCCCTGCTGGTCGGCGGGCCGCCGGCCCACGCCCAATCGCAGGACCCCGACACCGCGATCCGGCTCAACCTCTCGCCGCCCGGCGCCCGCAGCCTGGGGCTGGGCGGCGCCTTCCTCGGCCTCGCGGACGACGCCACCGCCGCCTACACCAACCCGGCCGGGCTGACGAACCTGACCCTGGGCGGCTCGGAGGTGGCGGTCGAGCTGCGGCACTGGCAGTACGACAACTCCTTCCTCGACCGCGGACACTTCGGGGACCCGAGCGGCATCGGCTTCGACACGGTGGCGACCCTCGAGCGCACCGAGGCGGCGAGCGGTCTGACCGGGCTCTCGTTCCTCTCCTTCGCCTGGGTGCTGCCGCGCGGGCTGACCGTCGCTTTCTACCGGCACGAGCTGGCCCGGTTCCAGACCCGGTTCGACACCCGGGGGCCTTACGTCGACGTCGGGGTCGAACCGCTCCTCGTCACCGTCCGCACCCTGCCCCGGCGCTCGCGCACCGATCTCGAAGTGCTCAACTACGGAGTCTCGGGCGCCTTCGAGCTCGAGCTGCCTCCGCTCGCCGGGCTGGAGAGCGCCCTCTCCGTCGGGCTGGGGGTGTCCTACTTCCGCCTCGACCTCGCTACGCGGGACAACTTCTTCAACGTCGGAGAGGTCGATCCGACGGGCGACCCGGAGGTCGACGTGGAACTGAATCGGCTGTCCGGGGGCTTCTACGGTCCGCCCGACTTCCTCGAGGACAACCTGCTCTACTTCCAGGAGCAGACCGCCGCCGAGGACGACTTCGGTTTCAACGTGGGCTGGTTGTGGAAGCTGGGACGGACCCGGCGCTGGAGCCTGGGAGGGGTCTTCCGCCAGGGACCGGACTTCGAGACCCGATTCTCGATTACCCCGGGCCCTTTCGGCCCGCTCGAGGGCCTACCGGGGAACTCCGCCTCCGGGCTGCTGACCATCCCGGACTACTTCGGGCTCGGGGTCGCCTTCCGCGGCGCCGACGGCAGGACCCGTCTGACCCTCGATCTCAGCCGGACCCGATACTCCCAGCGCCTGGTCGACTTCACCCTGAGCCTCGAGCGCTTTCGGGATCTGATCCTGTCGCTCGAGGACGATAATCCCATCCGCGCCCAGTTCGATGAGAGCACCTTCAACAGCTACGTCGCCGGTTTCCGGATCTCGGACTCCGACGAGATCCATCTCGGGCTCGAGCGCGTCTTTCTCGTCGTCGAGTCGCTCTTCGTCGGGACGGCCCGCTTCGGGATCTGGAACGAGCCCTTTCACGAGCTCGAGTTCGTCGGCGAAGACCCGCTCACCCGGGCGCTGCTCGATCGGCCGAAGGGCGACGAGCTCCACTACGCGCTCGGCCTCGGCCTGGTGATCAAGGAGGACTACCAGATCGATCTCGCGGTCGACCTCTCGGAGGTCACCAACACCGTCTCCCTGTCGCTGGTGAAGTTCTTCTGATGCGCGCCCGGTCCGCGCTTCCGATCGCCCTGCTCGGTCTGCTCGGCGCCGCCGCCCCGTTCGGCGCCGCGCCGGCGCGCGCCGCCGAGGAGGACCAGGCCGCGGAGCTCAAGGAGAAGGCGGTGATGATCACCGTCGGCTTCGCCCGCGGCCAGCCGACCGAGGTGGGCTCGGGGGTCGTGCTCTGCCAGCAGAGCGACCGGGTCTGGATCCTGACCGCCAACCACGTCTTCGCCGGCAAGTCGCCCGACGGCTCCTGGAAGCAGATCCGGCCGCGGTCGATCGAGAAAGCCGAGATCGGCTTCTTCGGCAACGTCGCGCCGCCGCTGGTCGCCGAGGGCGACGCGGTCCGCGAGACGATCGAGTTCTCCACCTTCAAGCCGGAGGACCTGCTGCTCGTCTCCTTCCCGCTCGAAACGCGGCTGCCCTCGACCGCGGCCCTGGCCGGGGCGGCGTCGGAAGGCGAGCCGCGCGAGGTCGCCGCCGTCGGCTACTGGAAGGAGACGCAGAAGACCTGGCAGCTCGCGACCGGCGAGCTCTTGAGCGAGCGCGGCTCGAAGCTCCTCTACCACTCGGCGGACGTCCACGAGGGCTTCTCCGGCGGGCCGCTCTTCAACCGCGCCGGCGAGCTCCTGGGCGTCAACGTCCAGCGGGTGCCCGGCGAGCAGACTCCCGGCGGCGAGCCCGGCTCCTGGTACGGCATGGCGCTGGCGCTCGACTCCGGGGAGATCCTGGCGGCGATCGACAAGTGGGTGCCGGCGGCGTGTCTGGAGAGCGCACAGGAGCTGGGGGAGCTGGCGTTCCTGACCTACCGGCGGGCGATGCGGGCGGTGAGCGTCCGCGACTGGCCGCGGGCCGAGCAGCTGATGCGCGAGGCCCTCGGGCACAAGGTCGTCGAGGGCGGCAGCGTCCATCTCGAGGGGATGCGCTACACCCGCTACCTGCCGCGCTACCACCTGGGGCTGGCGCTCTACAAGCAGGGGCGGATCGACGAGGCGCTGCGCGAGTGGGAGCGCTCCGAG
>JBFJMD010000310.1:0-3872 GCA_041634115.1 Thermoanaerobaculia bacterium
CCCGAGATAGCCGTGCCGCCGGTACCACTCCCCGGTCCGCCGCAGCCCCTCGTCGAGGCCGACCCGCGGCGAGTAGCCGAGGAGGCGCTTGGCCTTGTCGATCTTGAACGCCCGCACCTGGCGGAACCAGTCGACCCGGCGGGGGAAGATCGGCGGGTTGAGGCCGAAGGGCTTGCAGACCTTCTCGCAGACGTGGCCGGCGACGACCAGCGGCGCCAGCGGCAGGTGCGGGATCGAGACCGCGACGTCGAGCGCCCTGCCGACCCGGCGCACCAGCTCCTCGATCGACACGTACTCCTCGTCGCCGATGAGAAAGGCCTCGCCGCGGCCGGCGCCGGGGGCGGCGGCGAGCAGGAAGGCGTCCACCAGATTGTCGATGTAGACCGGGTGGTAGAAGGTCTCGCCGCGCCCGAACATCGGGAAGCGGCCGCGGGCGACGCGGCGGTAGATCATCAGGAAGCGGGCGGGGTCGCCGGGCCCGTAGATCGCGGTCGGGCGCAGGATCGCGTACTCGAGCCCGTCGCCGGCGTGCTCGCGCACCTCCAGCTCCCCCTCGTACTTCGTCCGCTGGTAGTAGTCCGCCGGGGCGATCGGCGACTCCTCGTCGCCCGGCGGATCGGCGACGTGGCCGTGGACCCCCTGGGTGCTGCAGTAGACGATCTTGCGCGCCCCCGCCCGCTTCGCCTCCTCCACCACGATCCGGGTGCCGTCCACGTTGACCTCGCGGTAGAGCGCGTCCGGGGCGCCGGCCTCGCGGAAGGCCGCCGCCAGGTGCATCACGACCTCGGCGCCGGCGACGGCGCGCCGCACCGCCTCGCGGTCGGTCACGCTGGCGAAGGCGATGCGGGCGCCGGCGCGCTCGAGCTCGCGGTCGGCGAGGCCGGGCTGCTTGTCGAGAACGGCGACGGAGTGGCCCTCGGCGAGGAGCCGCGAGGCCAGGGCGGCGCCCGTGAAGCCCGTGCCGCCGGTGACGAGGAGGTGCATGGGATGGAGAGCAATCTAGCCTCGCCTTCCCGGACGAGTCAAGGCGGAGAAGATCGTTTCGCTTGCATTCGGTGCCGGCGCGACGATAATCAGCGTGTGACCGAAGAGAGCCGCTCCGCCGCGCCTCCGAGCCCTCTCGAGCCCGTCTCGGAGGCGGCCCCGGCGCTGCTCGACGGGGCGGGCGCCGCGGCGGTCGGGCTCGACGCCGCGCTGGCGGAGCGCCGGAAGGTGGCGGCCGACCCGGGCCGCAAGATCGCCGAGCGGCTGGAGGCCTTCGAAGACGTCTTCGACTCCGAGGTCGGCGACACGACCCTGGCCCGCGCCCGCAACCTCGAGCGCGAGTTCGGCATCCGCCAGCTCTACCTCAAGTTCGAGGGCGGCAACCCGACCGGCACCCAGAAAGACCGGATCGCCTTCGCCCAGTCGCAGGACGCGCTGCGCCGCGGCTTCGACGCCATCACCGTCGCCACCTGCGGCAACTACGGCTCGGCGATCGCGGTCGCCGCCTCGACCGCGGGGCTGCGCACGATCATCTACATCCCCAACGACTATCAGACGCGGCGGCTGGAGGAGATGGCCGGGCGCGGCGCGGAGATCGTCCGCACCCCGGGCGACTACGAGGCCGCGGTCGCCGCCTCGCAGCGTCGCGCCGCCGAGGACGGGATCTACGACGGCAACCCGGGCGGCGCCAACACCGCGCTCCAGCTCCAGGCCTACGGCGCCATCGCCTTCGAGATCTACGACGAGCTGCGCGACGCGCCGGCCGCGGTGGCGGCGCCGGTGTCGAACGGCACCACCTTGGCCGGCATCTACCGCGGGTTCCTGAGCCTCTACCGGCGCGGCAAGACCTCCCGCCTGCCGCGCATGGTCGCCGGCTCGACCTCCGGCAAGAACCCGATCGTGCGCTCCTTTCTCAAGAACCACCCGAGCTGCGAGGACCTCGACCCCGAGAAGGTGCGCGAGACCGCGCTCAACGAGCCGCTCGTCAACTGGCACTCCTACGACGGCGACCTGGCGCTCGCCGCGGTGCGCGAGAGCGGCGGCTGGGCGTCGGACGTCTCCGACCAGGAGATGCGGCGGCACGCGCGGGTGCTGCGCGAGAGAGAGGGCCTCAACGTCCTGCCGGCCTCGAACGCCGGCCTCGAGGCGCTGCTCGAGGGCCACCGGAAGACGCCGCTCGGCGCCGACCGCTACGTCGCCGTGCTGACCGCGAGGCGCTGATGGCGGCGGTTTCGGCATCGCCCGAGGACAACGCCCTCGTCTACTGCGAGGGCGCTTTCGGCACCCCCTACGGCAAGACCGCGCACGGCCTCGCGCGGCGCAGCGGCCGCTACCGGGTGCTGGCGATCCTGGACTCGAAGAGCGCCGGCCGCGACGCCGGCGAGGTGCTGGACGGGCGGCCGAGCGGGGTGCCGGTGGTGGCCGGCCTCGCCGAGGCGCTCGCCGCCGGGCGGGACCCCGACCGCCGGCCGACCCACTTCGTGGTCGGGCTGGCCCCGGACGGCGGCCGGCTCCCCGCCGCGGCCCGCGCCACGGTGCTGGAGGCGATCCGGGCCGGGCTCAACGTCGACTCGGGCCTCCACGACTTCCTCTCCGAGGATCCCGAGATCGCGGCCCTGGCGGCCGAGCGCGGGGTCGCGATCCGCGACGTGCGCAAGCCGCCGCCGCGCTCGGAGCTCCACTTCTTCAGCGGCAAGATCGAGCAGGTTGACGCGTTCAAGATCGCGGTCCTCGGCACCGACTCGGCGGTGGGCAAGCGGACGACGGCGTGGCTGCTGGTCGACGCCCTGGCCGCGGCCGGCTTTCCGGCCGAGCTGGTCGGCACCGGGCAGACCGCCTGGATGCAAGGGGCCCGCTACACGATCCCCCTCGACTCGCTGATCAACGACTTCGTGGCCGGCGAGATCGAGCACGCCGTCTGGAGCGCCTGGAGCGAGCGGCGGCCGCGGGCGATCGTCATCGAGGGCCAGGGGAGCCTGATGAACCCCGCCTATCCCGGCGGCTTCGAGATCCTGGCGGCGGGGCGGCCGGACGCCGTGGTGCTGCAGCACGCTCCGGCGCGGCGCGAGTACGACGGCTTCCCGGGCTACGCGCTGCACCCGCTCGAGACGCAGATCCGGGCGATCGAGCTGCTCTCCGGCAGGCCGGTCGTCGCGGTGACGATCAACCACGAGGCCCTGGACGCCGACGGCGTCGCCCGCGCCCGCGCCGAGATCGAGCGCTCCACCGGCCGGCCGGCCTTCGACGTGCTGACCGAGGGCGCCGCCGGCCTCGTCGAGGCGCTGCGGCCGCGGCTGGAGGCGGGATGAGCGCCGTCGAGCGCCGGCCCGCCGCCCGCTCCGAGGACCCGCTGGCGATCCTCCGGGTCATCGACCGTCTGGAGGTCGGCCCGCTGCAGCTCGAGCCGCGCCGGCTGACCGCCCCCTACCGGGTGGTCCGCGACGGCGCCGAGTCCTCGATCGACCTCGTCTACCGCTACGACGAGGACGTCTTCGAGCCGGACGACCCCGCCGCCCGCAACCTCGCCGCGATGATCGCCGCCCAGGTGGCGCTCAACTACGGCCTCTTCTGCCGGGAGATCGTGCTCCGCGGGCCCTTCGACGCCGCGGACCGCCGGCTGCTGACCGAGATGGCCGCGAACACGGCGCGCGAGATCTACGTCAAGAAGTTCCTCGAGCACAATCCGTTTCTCGTCGGCCCGGCGGCGTCGCTGCCGGCGGTCAAGCGCGAGAGCTACCTCGCCGCCGACCTCGTCTTCCCCGACGCCGACCGTGTCGAGAAGCCGGCCGCCGGCTGGGCGGGCGACCGGAGCCGCTTCGCGGTGCTGTCGAGCGGCGGCAAGGACAGCCTGCTCTCGCTCGGCCTCCTGACCGAGATGGGCCATGAGA
>JBFJMD010000311.1:0-3854 GCA_041634115.1 Thermoanaerobaculia bacterium
AGCGCGCCGCCGGCGCCGACGCCGATGCCGATCAGGGCGCCCTCCTTGCCGCCCAGCAGGGCGCCGAGGACGCCGCCGACCGCGGCCCCGGCGGCGGTGCTGCCGAGGTCCACGCTCTTGCCCTTCAGGTCCTTGCCGGCGCCGGTGCCGACGACCCAGCCGCGGGTGTCGGCGATCTGCCCGGCGTCGCCGCGCAGGCGGTCGATCAAGAGGCTGAGCTTGCCGCCGTCGCTCACCCGCCCGGCGCGGTCGACGGCGGTCACCAGGCCCTCGAAGACGGCCCCGGCGGGCACCGCGACCTGCCCGCCGACGAGGATCGGCTCGGCCAGATACACCGAGAAGCGATCGCCGACGACGGCGTTCTTGGAGCTCAGCCAGGTGGCGAGCTGCACCGTGATGTTGGTCCCCTGGGGAATGATCTGGAGGATCGCCGGCGGGGCGGCCGGAGTGGGAGCCGGGGCCGGGGCGGGGGCCGGGACCGGCGCCGTCTCGGCCAGGCTCACGCGGGCGGTGCGCACGTTGAGCCAGAGCTGGGCGAGCCGGTCGGCCAGCTCGTCGGCGTCCTGGCGCAGGACGCCGGTCTTGCCGCTCTCGCCGGACGCCTTGGCGACCCGGTCGAAGCGGGTGAGCTCGGCGTTCACCAGACGCAGCTCGCGGGCGTCGGCGTCCGCGATGCTCTTGCCGCGCTGCTCCATGCGGCTCGCGATCTCGTCGATCCAGAGGGCCTGGGTCTTCAGGGCCGCGAGCTGCTCGGCGGTGGCGAAGGTCGGCCGCGGCTGGGCGAACGAGGCCGCCGGCTGGGCGAGAACGAGTAGCGCGAGGACCGGCGCCAGGAGCGAGGCCGGGGGACGCAGTCGGGGTGTCATCGTCGGGAATCTCCTCTGTCGATGGATCGTGTGCTGGAGCGGCCGGACCGGCTCCGGCCAGTGCAACGTCCGAGGCGCGGCGAGTATTCCGAGAATTCGGCTATGGGGAAGGGTAGACTCCGATTGGCCCGAGCGCCCCGGCCGCGGGAGGGCAGAGCGCGTGCTCGACAGCTTTCGAGATCTCCACCCGATCGGCCAGGCGCTGGCCGCGACGCTCTTCACCTGGGGGGTGACCGCCCTCGGCGCCGGGCTGGTCTTCTTCGTCCGCGAATTCAATCAGAAGCTGCTCGACGCGATGAACGGCTTCGCCGCCGGCGTCATGCTGGCGGCGAGCTACTGGTCGCTGCTCGCTCCGGCGGTCGAGCTCTCCGCCGAGGGCCCGGTGCCGCAGTGGCTGCCCCCGGCCGCTGGCTTCCTCGCCGGCTGCGGCTTCCTGTGGAGCGCCGACAAGCTGCTCCCCCACCTCCACCCCGGAATGCCCAAGTCGAGCGCCGAGGGGCCGCGCACGGCCTGGCACCGGGCGCGGCTCCTGGTTCTCGCCATCACCCTGCACAACGTGCCCGAGGGGCTGGCGGTGGGGGTGGCCTTCGGGGCGGCGGCGGCGGACCTGCCGATGGCCAGCTTCCCCGCCGCCGTGGCGCTGGCGATCGGCATCGGGATGCAGAACTTCCCCGAGGGGGTCGCCGTCGCCATGCCGCTGCGCGCCCACGGTCTGTCGCGGGGCCGCTCCTTCTGGTACGGGCAGCTGTCCGGGGCGGTGGAGCCGCTGGCGGGGGTGGCGGGGGCGGCCGCGGTGCTCTTCGCCCGTCCGGTGCTGCCCTACGCCCTCGCCTTCGCGGCCGGCGCGATGATCTTCGTGGTCGTCGAGGAGCTCATCCCGGAGTCGCAGGGGGAGGGCAACACCGATCTCGCCACGGTCTCGACCCTGGTCGGCTTCACGGTGATGATGCTGCTCGACGTCGGGCTGGGATAGCCCGGTCGGTCCCGGCAGGGTCGCGAGGTTCGAGGCGCGCATTCCGTCTTTCCTGTCGATGGCCTCGCGCGCGATCGATTCGGGAGCCGGGTCCGGCCCGGCGCCGGACATGCGAGGATGGGCCCCGGCGATGAACGAAGATCGACCCCGGGCCGAGCCCGCCGACCCGCTCGCCGAGGCGCTCAAGCGGCATTGGGGCTTCGACGGTTTCCTGCCGCTCCAGCGGGAGGCGATGGCGGCGATCCGGGAGGGCCGCGACAGCCTGGTGGTGCTGCCCACGGGGGGCGGCAAGTCGCTCTGCTTCCAGGCGCCGGCGCTGCTCGGCGAGGGGCTGGCGGTGGTCGTCTCGCCGCTCATCGCGCTGATGAAGGACCAGGTGGACGGCCTCGTCGCCAACGGCGTGCCGGCGGCCTTTCTCAACAGCTCGCAGCCGCCGGCGGAGCGGCGGCGGGTGCGCGAGCGGCTCGTGGGCGGCCACCTGCGGCTGCTCTACGTCTCCCCGGAGCGACTCGCCGGGGAGGGCGGCGAGGGCTTCACCGAGCTCCTGGCGCGGGTCGGGGTGCGCTACTTCGCGATCGACGAGGCCCACTGCATCAGCCAGTGGGGGCACGCCTTCCGGCCGGAGTACCGCCGCCTGGGATCGCTGCGCGAGATCTTCCCCGGCGTCTCGCTGCACGGCTTCACCGCCACCGCGACCCGGCGCGTGCGCGAGGACATCGTCGAGCAGCTCGGGCTCGAGCGGCCGCGGGTGCTGGTGGGCTCGTTCGACCGGCCCAACCTCGTCTACCGGGTGTTCCGGCGCGGCGATGCGGCGAGCCAGGTGCGCCGGGTCATCGAGCGCCATCCGGGCGAGGCGGGCATCGTCTACTGCATCACCCGGCGCGAGGTCGAGTCCCTCGCTTCGCGTCTCGCCGCCGCCGGGTTTCCGGCGCTGCCCTACCACGCGGGAATGGACGCGGCGGAGCGCTCGCGCAACCAGGACGCCTTCCTGGGCGAGCGGGTGGGGATCGTGGTCGCCACGGTGGCCTTCGGCATGGGCATCGACCGGCCCGACGTCCGCTTCGTGCTGCACACCGGCTCGCCGCGCTCGCTCGAGCACTACCAGCAGGAGTCGGGCCGCGCCGGCCGCGACGGGCTGGAGGCCGAGTGCGTGCTGCTCTACTCGGCCGCCGACTTCGTGACCTGGCGGCGGCTGCTCGAGAGGGGCGACGAGCTCGACGACAGCGCCCGCCGGCTCCTCGCCGACATGCAGCGCTTCGCCGGCTCGATGCGCTGCCGGCACAAGGCGCTGGTGGAGTACTTCGGCGAGGAGTACCCGAGCCGGAGCTGCGGCGCCTGCGACTGGTGCCTGGGCGAGCTGGAGCGGGTCGCCGAGCCGCGCGTCCTGGCCCAGAAGATCCTCTCCTGCGTGCTGCGGCTGCGCGAGCGCTGGGGGATGGTCCAGGTCGTCGACGTGCTGCGCGGGCGCGACACCGCCAAGATCCGCGACAACCGGCACGACGAGCTCAGCACCTTCGGCCTCCTCGACGGCACGCCGGCCGGCGAGCTGCGCGGCTACGTCGAGCAGCTCCTCGACCGCGGGCTGCTGGCCCACGACGGCGACCGCTACCCGGTGCTCAAGGTGACGGAAGCGGGGCGCGACCTGCTCCGGGAGCGCGAGGGGAGCGGCGACTTCGATCTCTACCGCCAGCGCCGGCCGAAGAGGCCGAAGCGGGCCCCGGCGCGCGGCGGGGCCGCCCGGGAGATCGTGGACTCCTGGGAGGGGGTGGACCGGGACCTCTTCGACAGCCTGCGGGAGCTGCGCCGCAAGCTGGCCGCGGAGCGCGAGGTCCCGCCCTACGTCATCTTCCACGATTCGACGCTGCGCGACATGGCGCGCAAGCGGCCGGCCAGCCGGGAGGCGCTGCTTACGGTCTACGGGATCGGTGAAAAGAAGGCGGCCGACCCCGGGCCGCGTTTCCTGGAAGCGATCGCCGCGCACGGAGAAGGCGGACCGCCCGCGCCGACGGTCTGAT
>JBFJMD010000312.1:0-3851 GCA_041634115.1 Thermoanaerobaculia bacterium
CGCCGCGAAGGCCTGCTCTTCGAGGGACTTCACCTGGGTCTTGGTGGTGTCGATCTCGTGCAGCAGCGCCCCGTACTCGCGCTGGTTGCGGACGAGGCCGATCTGCTCCTGGTAGGTCTTGAGCTTCTCCTGGCAGGTCTGCATTTCGGCCTCGGCGACGCGGCGCTCGGCGCCGGCGGCCTCGATGTCGGCCTCCAGCGCGTCGATCTCCGCCTTGTGCGTCGAGTGCTCTTCGTGCAGGTCTTTCATCCAGTCGGGAATGCCGTGCAACCGCTCCTTGGCCGCCTTGAGATCGTCCAACCCCGTTTGCAGCTCGACGATGGTCCGCAATTGGTTCTCCATTTCCGGTTCTTCCGCTCAGGACGTTCGAGGGGGTGTCCCTTTCGAGACACCCCCTCGGAGAGCTTCGGTCGCCGGCGGCACAATCCTGGCCGGGAACCCGGCCGCCGGCCTCGGCCGGTTTCGAATATGTGCTCCGATCGTCAATTCATTCAGCCTCTGCCCGGCGTTATGGGTCCACCTGGATTCGAACCAGGGACCTGCCGGTTATGAGCCGGATGCTCTGACCCCTGAGCTATGGACCCAGACCCCGAGGCTCGGGGGTAAGGGAGTATAGCACCCGGATTCGAGCCCTAATCGAGCGCGCCGGAAGAGCGAAAAATGCGTCCGCGCGACCTCAGCCGAGGTCCGCGTAGAGGCGCCGGTAGCCGTCCGCGAAGAGCAGCACCCGCTTGACGTAGGTGCGGGTCTCGTCGAGGTTCAGGCCCTCGAGGAACGTGTCGAGCTCGGGGTCGCTGCCGGCGTCCCGCCACAGCCGCTTGATCCGGTAGGGGCCGGCGTTGTAGCCGGCCAGCGCCAGCTCCTCGTTATGGTCGAACATCCCCAGGACCTGCCGGAAATAGGCGGTGCCGAGGCGCACGCTGTAGTCGGGCTCGGTCAGCTTCCCGGTCGAGAACGGCAGACCCAGCCGGCGCGCCAGCTCGCGGCCGGTCGTGGGCATGAGCTGCATCAGCCCGCGCGCCCCGGCGCGGCTCTTGGCCGCGGCGTCGAAGGCGCTCTCCTGGCGGATCATGCCGAAGACGAGGTGGATGGGGATGCCGTGCGAGCGGGCGTGCCGGTCCACGATCTCCCGGTAGTCGAGCGGCAGGAAGAGCCGGCGCGCCAGGTCGGGGAGGCCGGACGGATCGGGGGCGCCCAGCGACGGGAAGGCCCGCCACAGGGCGATGATGCTCTGGCGCCGGTCCCCCTGGCGGGAGAGGATCAGCGCCTCGAGCGCGTGCCGGGCGCGGGGCTCGGCGCCGTCGGCGAGGCTCCCCAGCTCGGCGAGCGCCGCGGCGTCGAGTCCCAGGTCGCTCAACAGCTCCGCGCGGGCGAGCAGCGGGTCGCGCGGCCACGGGCCCTCGGGCACGGTCCGCTCCGGCTCGGGCACGGGGCCGGGGCCGAGCTGGGCGAGGGCGTGGCGGCGGTAGAAGTCGGTCACCTCGACCGCGGCGACGCGCTCGAAGATCTCACGGGCGCGCTCGGCGTGGCCCAGCTTCTGGTGGGCGCGGCCGGTCCAGTAGGAGCCGGCGCGGCTGAAGGAGCTCTCGGGATAGAGGCCGCCGAGCTCCGTCCAGTAGCCGATGGCGCCCGCGTAGTTGCGCGCGTCGTAGGCGCGCCAGCCGAGCTTCCACAGGTGGCGGGCGCCGGTGGTGTCCGCGGGGTCGAGCCGCCGCAGGGCCGCGAGCACCTCGAGGCTGCGCTCGAAATCGTCGTCGTCGGCGATCTCGGAGAAGAGCAGCTTGAGCGCCGCGAGCGAGCGCTTCCGGTCGGTGTCCAGCTCGGCGACCCGCCAGAGGTGGGCGCGCGCCCGCTCGGCCAGGCGCCGGCGGTCTTCGGCCGGCAGGCTGCGGCGGCCGCGGTGGACCCCGGAGGCGTCGAGCGCCGCGCGCGCCCGCCGCCACTCGATCTCGGCCTCCCGCTCCGCGCGGTCCGCGCGCAGAGGGGCGAGCAGCGCCAGGGCCTCCGGGCCGCGGTGGTCGCGGGTGAGCGCCTCGGCCTTGAGCAGGCTCCACTCGAGGCCGCGGTCGCCTTCGGGCGTGGCGTCGAGGGTGGCGCCGGCGCTCTCGATCAGCCCCAGGTCGAGGAGCCGCCGAGCGCGCCGCTCGAGCTCGGCGGCGGAGAGGATGCCCGCCCAGTCGAGCTTGCCCGAGGGCTGGCGGAAGATCTCGATCACCTCGAGCTCGGCGGCGGTAAGCGGGTACTCCACGAGCAGGCGCCGGGCGACGTTCGCCCGCAGCGGCGCGCTGTCGAGGGCGCGCGCCACCTCCCAGGCGAGGGCCTCGAAGGCGGCGCCGTCCTGCGGCGGGAGGCCGCTCGATCGCGCGTCTTCGACGATCTCCAGGGCGCGGAACCAGTCGCCCCGCTCGAGCGCCAGGTCCGCGGCCCGCTGCAGCGCCCGCGCCCGGAGGGGCGATCCGGGGTGCTCCGAGAGCAGCTTGTCGAGAACGCCCTGGGCGGCCGGGAGCTGGCCGAGGGCGGCGAGCGAGTCGCCCAGGGCGAGCAGCCGCCAGTCCTCCAGGCGGCCCCGGTAGCCGTGCAGCTCGAGGAGGAGGTCGCGGGCGACCTCGCTCTCGCCGCAGGCGTACGCGTAGAGGCCCAGGACCACGCGCAGATCGCGCGCCTCCTGGGAGCCGCCGGCGGCGATCGGCGCCAGCCGCTCGCGGCCGTGGGCGCAGTCGCCGGCGCGGACCGCCGCCGCCGCCTCGGCCGCTTCGTCGGGAACGACGGAGCCGGGCGCCCGGGTCCGCGGCGCGGCCGCCAGCGCGGCCGCCGCGGAGCTCGGCGGGAGGTCCGCCGGGCCGAAGGGGCGGTCGAGGGTGCCCAGCGGCTCGAGCAGAGCCAGCGCCGGCAGCAGGGCGGCGCCGAAGCTAAGCGCCCAGGCTCTTCTCGTCACCGCCGCCCAGGATCCGCACCAGCGCGTCGTGGAAGTAGTCGCTCTCGCCGCGGATGCCCTCTTCCACGCGCTCCTCGTAGATCTGGCGCGAGCGGTCGATGTCTTCCTTCAACCGCTGGTACACGTCGCGGTTGCGCCGGCCGGCTTCCACTTCGTCCTCGTTGTAGAGCTTGATCTCGGTCACCAGGAGCCGCGCCAGCCTCCGCGCCTCCTCGTGGCGCGCCTCCTGGCCGGCGTCCGCCGAGAACTGCGTCGTGGTGAAGGCCCAGCCCGGGCCTTTGACGTCCGGGGGCGGCAGGACCTGGGTGCTGCCTCCCACGTCGGCGGAAGCGGGGGGCTCGGCGGTCGCCTCGGGCCCGACCGGCTCGGGCTCGGGCTGGATCGGGGCCGGCTCCGGCTCGACCGGGGCCGGGGCGGGCGGGGTGGGAGGTGCGGCCTCGACCGCGGGCTCCTCTTCGCTCACCTGGAAGCCGGGAGAGAAGCCGCTGCTGTCGGCGATGGGGAAGGCGGCGGTGGCCTCCTCGAGCTTCGACGCGTCGGGCCCCGGGAACGACTCGGCGCCGGTCTCGAGCTCGACGCCGGCGAGCTCCTCCAGCTCGGGCTCCCCGAGCTCGGGCTCTCCCAGCTCGGGCGCCTCGATCTCGGGCGCGGGGGGCTCCTCGAGGGCGGGCTCTTCGGCCGCCTCGAAGGCGGGGGCTTCCGGCGGCGCCTCGGCCGGGGCCTCCTCGACGGCGACCGCCTCCGGCGCCTCCTCCTCGGCCGCTTCGACCACCGGGGCGGCTTCCACCGCCGGCGCCGCCTCGACCACCTCGACGCCCTCGTCCGCGAGCCTGAGAGAGACGGTCTCCTCGCGATCGCGCAGCGGCAGCGTCTCGACCACCTGGCCGGCGAGGTAGGTGAGGAGCTGGAGCGCCGA
>JBFJMD010000313.1:0-3846 GCA_041634115.1 Thermoanaerobaculia bacterium
CGCTCGCCGCGCGCGCCGCGGGGGGCGGGCTGCCGGCGGAGCCGTGGGCCCACGCCGAGCGCAGGATCGGCGGCGCGGCGGTGCGGCTCTTTCGCCACCCGCTCGTCGGGGTGCCCGCGTTCGCGCTCTGCGCGGCGCCGGAGTCCGCGGCGGAGGTCTCCGGCGCCCTCCTCGGGGAGGCTGGCGGGTCCGGGGCGGGTCGGGCGATCGGCTGCGCGGCGCTCGAGGCGGTGCGGGTCGAGGAGGGCATCCCGCGCTTCGGCCGCGAGTTCGGGCCGGACAACTTCCCGCAGGAGACCGGCTTCGAGGACGCGGTGAGCTTCACCAAGGGCTGCTACCTGGGTCAGGAGGTGGTGGCGAGGATCCACTACCGCGGGCAGGTCAACCGCGCGCTGCGCGGCCTCGTGTTCGACGGCGAGAAGCCGCCGCCGGAGGGGGCGGCGGTCGTCTTCGAGGGGCGCGAGGCGGGGCGGGTGACGAGCGTCGCCCGCTCGCCGCGGCTCGGCCGGCCGGTCGCGCTCACGATGATCCACCGGCGCGCGGCGGCGCCCGGGACCGAGGTCGAGATCGAGGGCGGCCACGGCGCCCGGGTCGTGGAGCTGCCGTTCCAGGAATAGACGTGGAGCGGCTGCCGAGCGCGGCGCGCTCTCGCGCCGGCCCGAATCGGCCGGGGGCTCAGACCGCGAACGAAGAGCCGCAGCCGCAGCTGCCGCTGGCGTTCGGGTTGATGAACTTGAAGCCCGCGCCGGTCGAGCCGAGCACGTAGTCGATCGTGGTGCCCTCGAGGTAGCGGGCGCTCACCGCGTCGACGAAGACCCGCAGGCCCTCGTAGTCCGAGACGAAGTCGGTCTCGCGCGGCTCGGGCTCGAAGTCGAGAGCGTACTCGAAGCCGCTGCAGCCGCCGCCGCGCACGGCGACCCGGAGCCCGCACGCGGGATCGAGCTTCTCCTGCTCGCGGGTCAGCTTGACCATCTGCACCGCCTTGTCGGTCAGCGTCACCGGGGCGGTCGGGGTCGGGGTGGTCTGCTCTGCGGTCTGTGCGTCCATCGGAATCTGCTCCTTGCTCCGATCACCTTAGCTGTGCCCGGTCGGCGAGTCAACCGCCGCCGCCGGGCGCCGGCCTTCCACTACCTCCCGGAAGGCGAGAACGGCCCCGCCGCCCGGCGAATTCCCGCCGCCGGCCCCGCCGCGCCGCTGCCCCGGCGCCCCCGCTATCATGCGCAGGTGCTGCGGGCGATCCTGTTCGATTTCAACGGCGTCCTGGTCGACGACGAGCCGCTCCACTGCCGGCTCATCCAGCGGGTCCTGGCCGAGGAGGGGCTGGCGCTCGCCGAAGAGGAGTATTTCGAGGAATACGCGGGTCTCGACGACCGCGGCTGCTTCGCCGCCCTGCTGGCCCGCGGCGGCGCCGCGCCCGATCCGACGCGGGTCTCGCGGCTGGCGGTCCGCAAGTCGAGCTACTACCGGGAGGCGATCCGCCGGCAGGGCTATCCGGTGCCGCCGGCCGCGGTCGAGCTCGTGCGCGCCGCCGCCGACGAGGGTCTGATGCTCGGCGTCGTCTCGGGGGCCTCGCGGGGCGAGGTGCGGGAGGCCCTGCTGCAGGCGGGGCTGACGGCGAGCTTCAAGGTCACGGTGACCGCCGAGGACGTGGAGGCCGGCAAGCCGGACCCGGAGGGCTACCTGCGCGCGCTCGACCTGCTGAACTCGCTGCCGCCGCTGCCCGAGCGCCTCCTCCATCCGCACGAGGTGCTGGCGATCGAGGACTCGCGCCGCGGCCTCGCGGCGGCGGCCGCCGCCGGCCTGGTGACGCTCGCGCTCTCGAGCGGTCCGGGGCGGGCACGGCGCGGCGAAGCGGACCTGCGGGCGCCGGGGATGGCGGCGCTCGACCTCTCGCGGCTGCGCGACGCCTTTCCCGAGCCCCGCGACGGTCGGTCTAGTTGATCGGAACCCGGCCTTCGAAGCCGTCTTCGTACGAGTGGAAGTGGGAGATGGAGTCCTCGGGGTAGCGCCAGCAGAAGTAGCCGTCGCCGCTGTCCCAGTCGACCAGCCACAGGCCCTTCACCTCGCAGCCGATGGCGACGATCTCGGCCGCCCAGGACTGGATGATCTGATTGACCGCGACCTCGAGCTCGTCCTTGCGGCGCTCCATCTCCTGCCGGCTCTGGACCCGGTTGAACAGCGCCTCGATCTCGCCGACCGCGGCCGCGGTGCGCTCGCGCACCGCCGGCAGCGTCTCCAGGGCCTGTCGGTACGAGAAAATGCGCGGCTCGTCGGTCATCGCGGGAATCCTAGCAGAGAGAATCGCGGTGCTGTCCACCTTGGAGCGAGCGCTCCGATTGCGATAGCATCCCGGCTCCGGCCGGACGCGCACCGTGCGCCGGCGGCCCCGTCCCGGGCGCCGCCCCGGCGAGCCGCCGACATGCCCCGCAGAACCTTCCAGGACCGCTCGCTCGGTCGCATCGAGATCATCACCGGCGGCATGTTCTCCGGCAAGAGCGAGGAGCTGGTGCGCCGCCTGCGGCGGGCGCACATCGCCCGCCAGAGCCTGCAGGTCTTCAAGCCCCGGACCGACGACCGCCACCCGCCGGAGCTGCTGGTCACCCGCGACAACCGGGAGCTGGCGGCGGAGACCGCCCGCGACAGCGCCGACCTGAAGAGCCGTCTGCGGCCGGACGTCGAGGTGGTGGGCATCGACGAGGCGCAGTTCTTCGACGACGGGCTGGTCGACCTCGTCACCGACCTCGCCGACCGCGGGGTGCGGGTCGTGGTCGCGGGCCTCGATCAGGACTACCTGCGGCGCCCGTTCGGCCCGATGCCGGCCCTCATGGCGCTCGCCGAGTTCGTGGACAAGATGCACGCGGTCTGCGTGCGCTGCGGCGCCGCCGCCCACTACAGCCAGCGCGTCTCGGGGGGTGACCGGCAGGTCGAGGTGGGCGACATCGAGGCCTACGAGGCGCGCTGCCGCGAGTGCTTCGAGCCCTACGAGGCCCGCGTCGCCGGGGAAGGCTAGCCGGGTCTCCGGCGGCGAGCTCGGTCGAGACCGCGCGCCGGCTAGATCTGGGGGTCGATCGGCAGCGGGCGGCCGTCGTCGTCCACGTGGACGTAGACGACCTCCGCCTCGGTCACGGTCACCTTGCCCAACCGGCGCAGCCGCCGGTCGGCCTCGACCACCACCTTGACCGCGATCGAGGTGCGCCCGGTCCTGAGGACGTCGGCGTAGAAGCTCACCAGGTCGCCGACGAAGACCGGCTGGTGGAACTCCACCTCGCGCATGGCGACGGTGACCAGCCGCCCGGGCACCCGCCGGTGCGCCTCGACCGCCCCCGCCTGGTCGATGTAGGAGAGGATGATGCCGCCGAAGATCGTCCCCAGGGCGTTGGTGTCCCGGGGCATCATGACGACCCGGATCGCCGGCTCCCCGGCCGTTAGCCGCTCCGGCCCTCGCTCTCCCATCTCCGTTCCCCTCCTAGCCTGTCGCCCTGCCCGCCGCCCGCGCGGCGGCGAGCGCCGCTTCCACCGCTTCGGCCGGCGTCGCCGCCCGGCCGAGGAGCGGCTCCGGCCGCCGGTCGGGCCGCTCGAGGGACCAGCTCTCGAGCAGCGTCACCGGAATCCCGTGCTTGAGGGCCAGGCCGATCTCGGTGAGGGTGCCCCAGCCGCCGGCGATGCCGATGACGGCGGCGGCGGAGAGCACGATCGCCTGGTTGCGGGCCTGGCCGATGCCGGTGAAGATCGCGACGTCGAGGTCGGGCGCGGGCGGCGACTCCGCGCGGTCCCGGCCCGGCAGGATGCCGACCGCGAGACCCCCCTCGGCGCGGGCGCCGGCCGCCGCGGCGGCCATGACGCCGC
>JBFJMD010000314.1:0-3835 GCA_041634115.1 Thermoanaerobaculia bacterium
AGTACTCCGTCGCGTTCGGGTTGGCGGTGAAGCCGGGCCGGTTCCCCTTGCGCACCGTGGCCGGCTCGATCTCGTTGAGCAGCGTGTACTGCCGCCCGGTGAACGGGTCGGTGAAGGGGAAGGGCTCGTAGACCCCGTCGTCGAGGATCTCCCAGCCCACCAGGTCGTCGGTGTCCTTGATCACCACCTGGGCGCCGAACGAGTAGACCGATCCGAACTCGCGCTCGAAGCCGAGGGCGAACTGGACGGTCCTCGGCGCCTCCAGATCGGGATCGATGCCCGATTCGCCCGGGAACCAGGTGAAGGCGAGGTCGCCGATGGCGCCGGTCACCGGGTCCCAGGGGTAGTAGAAGAGGCCCGGGTGGCTCGGCGGCGGGTAGTTCCAGTTGCCGCTCACGTTGCCGTCGTAGTAGACCCCGGCCGAGCCGCGGATCACCGTCTTGCGGGAGGCGCCGGCGTTGTAGGCGAAGCCGACGCGGGGCGAGAAGTTGTTCCAGGTCAGGGCCGGGTCGACTCCGGGCAGCTTGACGCCGGTCGGGTTGCCGAGCAGGTCGAGGCGGTCGAACGCGGGGATCTCCCCCTCGTGGCGGTCGAAGCGCAGGCCGAGGTTGAGGGTCAGCCGGTCCGAGACGTGCCAGGAGTCGTCGACGAAGGCCGCGACCGCCTGCTGGTGGGCGCCGTACCAGTAGGACTGGCCCTCCACCCGGTAGTAGTAGTCGTAGATGTAGCCGTAGTAGTCGTAGGCGTAGTGGTAGTAGTAGACCCCGGTGGCGCTCGGCGAGAGCTTGGTCTCGGCCGAGCCGCGGCTGAACTTGACGCCGAACTTGAAGTCGTGGTCCCCTTTCAGGAACTCGTCCACGTAGTGGGACACCGTGGCGTCGATCTGCTGGTGCCAGGTCTCGTAGGTCCAGGGGTACCAGAGCCCGCCGGAGAAGGTCGTCGGCCCGCCCCCCGGCGGGGAGTAGTCGATGAAGGCCGGCTCGGTGCTGCCGGTCTGGGAGAAGTTGTCGTCGTCGCTCCACCAGGCGGCGGCCTTGACCTCGAGCAGCGTCCGGTCGTTCAGGATCGACTGCCAGCTGATCGCCGCGGCCGGGTTGGTTCCCACCTCGCCGCCGTTCGCCGAGGGTTCGGTGAAGGCGTTGGCCGCGAACGGGAAGGCCCAGTCGTCGTAGTGGAGCTTGAGGTCCAGGGAATTCCTGTCGTTGACCTGGGTCGAGAGCTTGAGGTCGTAGCGGTCGGCCGTGACGAGCGGCGCGAAGGCCGGGTCCACGCCCGGCGTCGTCGAGGCGTCGCGCGCGTACTCGATCGCCGCGAAGAACCAGGCGCGGTCCTTCTTGATCGGGCCGCCGAGGGTGGCGGTGAAGTCCTCGTAGCGGTCTCGGTTGAACTCGGGGAACGGCGTGTTGGGGAGCGTCACGTTGGCGTCGGTCAGCGAGTCGTCCTGATAGAAGAGGTTGACCGTGCCCTTGAACTCGTTGGTGCCCGACTTGGTCACCACGTTGATCGCCGCCCCCAGCAGGTTGCCGAACTCGGCCGGCGCGCCGATGCCGAGCACCTGGACCTCCTCGATGGTGTCCGGGTTGATGTACCACCAGGCGGAGCCGGTCTCCGGCGCCGAGACGTCGACGCCGTCCACGTGCCAGGCGTTCGACTGCATGTTGGAGCCGAACGCCACCTGCCGGTCGCTGCCCTCGGAGGTGGGGCTCATCCCCGGCGAGATGCCGACCATGTCCCACATGTTGCGCTGCGTCGGCAGGTCCTTGATGAAGCTCGAATCGTAGTTGCTGCCCACGCTCGAGCTGGAGATGTCGACGACCGGCGAGCGGCCGGCGACCACCACCTCGTCCGAGAAGCGGAGTACCAGCGTGAAGTTCACCGTCGCCGTGGCGTTGATCCCCACCCGCACGTCCTGGGTGGACTGTGACTGGAAGTCTGGGTGGTCGACGGTCACCGAGTAGTCGCCGACCGGCATCGAGGGGAAGGAGTAGGAGCCGCCGACGCCGGTGGTCGTGGTGCGATCGCCGCCGGGAAGCGCGTCGCTGGAAAGGCTGATGGTCGCGCCTTGGATTCCCACGCCCTCGGGGCTGGTCACCGTCCCGCGGACGCTTCCCGAGGTCTGCGCGTGGGCGGCCGGACCGCTCGTGACGAGCGCGATGACGGCGATCAGTCCGACGACCGCCAGGGTCGTGATCGAATGCCGAGACATGGATCCTCCTCGCGCCTCACTCCTGCCAGGCGCCAGAAAATGCGATGGGCCGTAGACGTGCCAACTCACCTGAGTTGAAGAAAATCATAGGAGAGCGGTAGGCTTCATGTCAATTGATGGAAAGCGATTCCACAATATGGAAACTGCTCCCACTCCCCGCCTTCTTTACTCATGACGTTAGTACGCTCTTCCGGACAGACGGGTTCTCGGCTCCGCCTCCCGGCGCGGCCGGGAGCGGGCGGGCGCCGAGCCGGGGCGCTGGCGCTCGCGCTCGATTTGGCCCTCGCCCTGGCCCTCGTCCTGGCCCTCGTCTCGGCGCTCGGGGCCTGCCGCCCGCGGGCCGAGGAGAGCGCCTCCGGGCGTTGGCGGAGCCTGGCCCGCGACGCCGGCATCGAGCGGCCCCACGTCGTGCTGGTCACGATCGACACACTGCGGGCCGACGCCCTGGGCAGCTACGGCAACCGGCGCGTCGAGACCCCGAATCTCGATCGGCTGGCGCGGGAGGGGGTGCGGTTCGCCAACGCCGCCACCACGGTGCCCTTCACCCTGCCGGCCCACAGCTCGATGATGACGGGCGCCTACCCGCCGACCCACGGCGTGCGCGAGAACGTCGGCTACGTCCTCGACGACCGCCTGCCGACCCTGGCGTCGATCCTGTCCGAAGCGGGCTACGCCACCGCCGGCTTCGTCAGCGCCTTCGTCCTCGACCGGCGCTGGGGGATCGCCCGCGGCTTCGACACCTTCGTCGACGAGTTCGAGCTCGAGCCCTCCGGGCGCGCCAACCTGGGCTCGGTCCAGCGGGACGGCGCGGAGACCGTCGAGCGGGCGGCGGCCTGGCTCGACGCCCGCCCGGAGGGGCCGTTCTTCCTCTGGGTGCATCTCTTCGACCCGCACGACCCCTACGAGCCGCCGGAGCCCTTCGCCTCGCGCTATGCCAGGAACCCCTACCTCGGCGAGGTGGCCTACACCGACCGGCTGGTCGGCCGGCTGCGCGAGGAGCTGGAGCGGCGCGAGCTGCTCGCGAGCTCCCTCGTCGTCGTCACCAGCGACCATGGAGAGGGGCTCGGTAGCCATCGCGAGGCCTTTCACGGGTACTTCGTCTACGACAGCACCGTGCGCGTGCCGCTGCTCGTGCGGCCGCCGTTCGGCCCGTTCGCCGGCCGGACCGTCGAGCGGCCGGTGAGCCACGTCGATCTGCTGCCGACGGTGCTCGAGGCGGTGGGCCTGCCGGCGCCGGCGGAGGCGCAGGGACGCAGCCTTCTCCCCGACCTCTTCGAGATGGAGGCCGGCGAGCGGGCGGTCTACACGGAGTCGCTCTACCCCCTGCTGCACTACGGCTGGGCGCCGCTGCGGGCCCTGCGGACCTCGAAGTACAAGCTGATCGAGGCGCCGCGATGGGAGCTCTACGACCTCGTCGCCGACCCCGAGGAGCAGAGCAACCTGGCGGACGAGCTCCCGGACGTCGCCCGGCGGATGCGCAAGGAGCTGGGCGAGCTGTCGTCGAAGCTCGAGGCCGGCGCCGCTGCCGCTCCGCAGCCCGAGCTCGACGAGGAGACGCTGCGCCAGCTGCGGGCGCTCGGCTACGTCGCCGGACGGGGCGAGGTGGCGGCGGCGGCGGAGAGCGACCGC
>JBFJMD010000315.1:0-3807 GCA_041634115.1 Thermoanaerobaculia bacterium
AGCGCGGCTACCTGGACCGCCTGGCGGACGGCCGCCTGCGCCTCTACGCGCTGGCCCGCTACGTCCTGGACGCGTCGCGCCAGCCGGAGGCGACCGAGATCGACGAGAACGAGATCTGGGACGACGACCCCGGCTACCGCGCGATCCACTCCGGGGCGCGGAGGTACGAGAGCTACATCGCCCGGCTGCACGACTCCGGGCCCGGCTGGGAGGCCGTGCGGACCGGCCTCGACGACCTCGCGGCGGTGTCGCGGGCAAGGGGCATCCCGATCGCCGTCGCGGTCTTCCCCCTCATGCAGCGCTCCGAGCCCTACGCGCTCGAGCCGGTGCACGCCAAGCTCGAGCGCGCGATCGAAGAGCGCGGCCTCCTGGCGCTCGACCTGACCGACGTCTTCGTGGCCGCCAGCGCCGACCCGCGCTGGAAGAACAGCTTCGTGCGGGACCGGGTCCACCCCTGGTCCACGGGACACGGCATCGCGGCGCTCGCGATCCTCTACTGGCTGCTCGACCACGACCTGGTCCCGGGCGCGGACGAGGCGGTCCACGACCGGTTGCTGGCCGAAGGACCCGCCGCCGAGATGGTGCGCGCGGCGCTCTGACCCCCCGGGACCCCGGCTCCCGGGCTGCCGGCGCGCCTCTGCTAGACTTCCCGCCCATCGAAGCCGAGTGAGTGACCGCGGGGAGCGCGAGGCACGATCTCGCGCTCCCGGAGAAGCCGAGCGTTGACCACCCAGGCGGCGACCTGCACCTCATGCGGCGCCGCGGCGCCGCCCGGGGCCCGCTTCTGTCCCTCCTGCGCCGCGCCGCTCGCCTCCCGCGCCGCCGCCGCGCCCGACGAGGAGACGGCGCTCGCGCCGGAGGGCGGTTTAGCGCCGCCGCCCCGCTCGCCGATCCCGACCGCGGCCTCCTCGGTCGCCTCCCCGTCGGACGAGGGCCGCTTCCTCCCCGGCCAGGTGATCGCCGAGCGCTACCGGATCGTCGGGGTCCTGGGCCGCGGCGGCATGGGCGAGGTCTACCGCGCCGACGACCTGAAGCTCGGGCAGCCGGTGGCGCTCAAGTTCCTGCCCGAGGCGGTGTCGCACGACCGGGACTGGCTCGAGCGCTTCCTCAACGAGGTCAAGGTCGCCCGCCAGATCTCCCATCCCCACGTCTGCCGGGTGCACGACGTCGGCGAGGTGGACGGCCACCACTATCTCTCCATGGAGTACATCGACGGCGAGGACCTGGCCTCGCTGCTGCGCCGCATCGGCCGGCTGCCCGAGGACAAGGCGGTCCAGATCGCCCGCCAGGTCTGCGCCGGGGTGGCCGCGGCCCACGCCCGCGGCGTCCTGCACCGGGACTTGAAGCCCGCCAACGTGATGATCGACGGCCAGGGCAACGCCCGCATCACCGACTTCGGCCTCGCCGGGCTGGCCGAGACGATCTCCGGGGACGACGTGATCTCGGGCACCCCGGCCTACATGGCGCCCGAGCAGCTCGCCGGGCGGGAGGTCACCGAGAAGAGCGACCTCTACGCCCTCGGCCTGGTCCTCTACCAGCTCTTCACCGGCAAGCCGGCCTTCCAGGCGGACACCCTGGCCGAGATCTCGCGGCTCCACCGCGAGGGGACCCCGACCTCGCCGTCGAGCCTCGTCGCCGGCCTCGACCCGGCGGTGGAGCGCATCGTGCTGCGCTGCCTGGAGAAGGACCCGGGCGAGCGGCCCGCCTCGGCGCTGGCGGTGGCGGCGGCGCTGCCGGGCGGCGACCCGCTGGCGGCGGCGCTGGCGGCGGGAGAGACGCCGTCGCCGGAGATGGTGGCGGCGGCGGGAGAGGAGGGGAGCCTGGCGCCGAAGGTGGCGCTCGGCCTGCTGGTCGGGCTCGTCGTCGCGACCGCCGGCTACGTGGGTCTTTCGGGCCGCTACCAGGTCACCTCCGTCATCCCGATGGACAAGAGCGTGGACGTGCTGGAGGACCGGGCGCAGGAGCTCGTGTCGGCTCTGGGTGTCGAGGACGAGAGCCGCGTGGACACCGCCCACGGCTTCGACTGGGACTGGGACTACCGTCGCTATCTCGAGGGCGACGCGTTCTCCGGCGACGCCTGGAAGACGCTGGCCGCCGGCCGACCCGCCTATCTCAGGTTCTGGTACCGGCAGAGCCCGCGGACGATGGTGCCGCTCGTATTCGTCACCCGGGTCGACTGGAGCGACCCGGCCCAGGAGATCAGCGACAGCGTCGCCCTGCGCCTGGACATGCGCGGCAATCTCGTCGAGTACGTGCGGGTTCCGCGCCAGACCGACGACCGCGACGAGGCGGAGGCCGGCCCTCCCGCTCCCGACTGGGCGGGGCTCTTCGCCGCCGCGGACCTCGAGATCGAGGGCTTCTCGTCCGTCGCCCCGGTCTGGGTGCCGCCGGTCTTCGCCGATGAGCGCGCCGCCTGGAGCGGCGAGCTTCCCGAGCTTCCCGGCGCCCCGGTGCGGGTGGAGGCCGCGGCCTATCGGGGCGAGCCGGTCTACTTCCGGCTGGTCGGCCCCTGGAGCCGCGCCGAGCGCGAGACCCAGGAGGAGCGCTCCGCCGGCATCCGGGCGAGGCAGGTGATCAACCTCGTCATCATCCTGATCGCCCTCGGCGTCGGCACCTGGATGGCGCGCCGCAACCTGCGCGGCGGCCGCGGCGACTACCGGGGCGCCACCCGCCTGGCGCTCTTCATGTTCGCGATCCAACTCCTGAGCTGGGTCGTCTTCAGCCATCACACCGGACGGCTGAACGAGGAGTTCAGGATGTTCATCCTGACCGCGAGCGTGGCGCTCTTCAACAGCGCGGCGGCCTGGATGCTCTACCTCGCCCTCGAGCCCTCCGTCCGCAAGCACAGCCCGCAGCGCATCGTGGCCTGGAGCCGGCTCCTGGCGGGCCGCTTCAAGGACCCCCTGGTGGGGCGCGACGTCCTGGTCGGCCTGCTGACCGGTGCCGTGGTGGGCCTGGCGGTGGGGGTGACCCGGCCGCTCCAGCTCTGGATCGGCACCCAGACGATCCTGCCGCTGGGAGCGTGGACCCAGCCTCTCCTGGGCTTGCGGGCCACGGTGGCCGCCCTGCTCGACACGATCCCCAACGCCACCTTCGGCGCCATGCTCTTCGTCTTCCTCTGGTTCCTGCTCTCGAGGTTCCTGCGCTGGAGGTGGCTCGCGGGAATCGTCTACCTGGCGATCCTGGTCCTGAGCTTCAGCGGCGGAACCTCCTTCTCCTGGGTGAGCATGATCACGGCCCTGGTGCTGGGGGGCCTCTTCCTGCTGATCCTCACCCGCTTCGGCCTCCTGGCCATCATCTCGACCCTGGCCTCGGCGACCCTGATCACCAACCCGGCGCTCTCCTGGGACTTTTCCGCCTGGTGGACCCGCGGCTCCTGGCTGATGCTGCTGGCGCTGGCGCTGCTCGCGGTCTACGCCTTCCGCGTCGCCGTCGGCGGCCGCCCGGTGCTCGAAGGCCCGCTGCTCGACGACTAGCCACAGCCGAGCTAGTCGCCCCGGCGCTGTCGATACGCCGCCTCGAGCTCGGTGCCGCGGATCAGGCGGCGCAGCAGCGGCGTGGTCATGAACGTCGTCGCCAGGGCCATCAGGACCAGCATGGAGAAGACGCTGTCGGGCACGACGCCGAGCTCGTAGCCGACGTGGATGGCCACCAGGCCCATCAGCGCCCGGGTGTTCATCATCACCGCGACGCAGCCGCTGTCGCGCCAGGGCAGGCCGCAGGCGCGCGCGGCGAGGCCGCAGCCCCCCATCTTGCCGGCGATCGCCGTCAGACAGACCAGGCCGCAGAGCAGCCAGAGCCGCGCCC
>JBFJMD010000316.1:0-3792 GCA_041634115.1 Thermoanaerobaculia bacterium
CGACCTGGGCGACTTGACCCCGGCCTCGCGGGCGCGCCGCTCCGCCGGCCTCCACGCCGCCGGCAAACCGAGCCTGGTCTACTCGACCTACTTCGGCGGCAAGGGCGTCGACTCCCTCGACGCGATGGTGGTGGACGACCGCGGCTACGCCCACCTCGTGGGCTGGACGCTTTCCACGGACTTCCCCACCCGGCGCCCGTATCAGGGCTCTCTCAACGGCGATTTCGCGGACGCCTGGCTTGCCGTGATCGACCTCGACACCGGCTCGATCCCCACGGCGGCCAACCCGCAGGTCCTGTTCTCGAGCTACTTCGGCGGCTCGAACGCGGACTCCGGGCTGGCCGTGGCCGTCGGCCGCGACGGCACGATCCACTTCGGCGGCCAGACCTTCTCGGACGACCTGCCAACCGAGGACGCCACCCAGGGCGCCTGCTCCCAGGAACAGCCGGGGACCTTCCCCCTCTGCCAGGACGCCTTCTACGCCCGCTTCGAGGAGGTCGTACCGGGGGTGAGCCCGCGGCTCCTCTTCTCGACGTTCCTTGGCGGCCCCGGGGTCGACAACAAGGACGGCACGGTCACGCCGGGGACCGACTTCGGGGTCGAGGACATCGTCGTCGACCGCACCGGCAGCGCCTACCTCGTCGGCCCGACCTTCTCCAAGGAGTTCCCGACCAAGCGCGCAGCGCAGAAGAAGAGAGAGGGCGGCTTCGACCTCTTCATCACCAAGATCAGCAAGTAGCGCCGGCACATTCATCTCGGTCAAGCCGGGCCGTCTGCCCCGGGAGAGCCCCCTCCATCGAAGACCGACGGCGATTGACAAGGCCTTTCGTGCTTTCTAACCTTCGCCGAAATGAGACTTGCCATTCTCGGTGCCGGCCGCCGAAAGGGAGACCGGGGGGCCTGGTTGCCGAGAGCGCGTGAGAGGGGAGGTTCTTCTCGTATGCACCAGCTGATTACCTTCTTGGTCAGCCTTGTCCTGATTCTCGCCGGCGCCGCCGGTCGGGTCGACGCTTCCGCCGCGCCGGCCAAAGAGGCCTTCGCGGCCTCGTTCGAGGCCGCCTTCGAGCCCAACCTGGGCCAGATGGACGATGAGGTCCTGTTTGCCGCCCGCGCCTCCGGCTACGCGCTCTTCCTGACCGCCGAGGAGGCGGTGATGGTGGTGGAGCGCGCGTCGGCCGACGACGAAGCGGCGGCGCTCGACGCCGGCACTCGCCTACAGAACCGGGCCGCGGGAATCGCCGCGCTCGAGCCCGGCTTCGAGCGCCCGCGGCGCGCGGCGCCGGCGGTGACGCGGCTCCGCTGGCTCGGCGCGCGGGCCGAGCCCGAGGTCCGCGGGGCCCGTCTCCTCGCCTCGACCAGCGGCTACTTCAAGGGCGCCGACCCGGGCCGCTGGCGCGCCCGGGTGCCGCGCTTCGCCGCCGTCGAGTACCCGGAGATCTACCCGGGCATCGACCTCGTCTTCCATTTCGGCGACGGCGAGCTCGAGTACGACTTCGTGGTCGGGCCCGGCGCCGACCCGGAGGCGATCCGGCTCGAGCTCGACGGGCCCGAGGCGCTCGAGATCGACGGCGGCGGGAACCTGGTGCTCCAGATGGACGGCGCCGAGGTGACGCACCTGACGCCGTACGTCTACCAGGAGATCGAGGGGATCCGGCAACAGGTCGCCGGCGCCTTCGCCCCCCGCGGCGAGCGCGAGATCGGCTTTCGGCTCGCCGCCTGGGACCGGGAGCGGGAGCTGGTCATCGACCCCAAGATCGAGTTCTCGACCTACCTCGGCGGCTCGAGCAACGACGGGTTCGCGAGCCTCGCCCTGGACGCCGACGTCAACCTCTACGTCGCGACCTACACTCTCTCCGACGACTTCCCGACCAAGGGCTCCGGGAGCAAATTCAACGGCGGCGACTCCGACTTCGCGATCGCCAAGTTCGACCGCAACGGGAAGTTCAAGCGGGCGATCTACCTGGGCGGCAACGAGGCGGAAGGCCTGCGGCCGGAGCTGGCCGCCCACTCGACGGTGCAGCTCACCGCGGCGGGCGGCGCCGGGAGTCCGTCCACGAGCAGCGCGCCGGGGGCGCTCTTCCTGGCCGGCCACTCCTTCTCCAAGAACTACCCGACGACGCCGAACGCCCTCGACCGCAGCCTCGACTGCAGCAAGGCCTTCAAGCCGATCCCCGGTCAGGTCTGCGTGGACGACAAGTGCTGCCCGGGAGACATCGTCGTCACCGCCTTCGATCTCGATCTCGAGGAGATGCTGTTCTCGACCTTTCTCGGCGGCAACTCGGTCGAGGGGGTCGGCGACATGCTGCTCGACGACGACGGCCGCATCTATCTCGCCGGCACCACGGCGTCCAAGAACTTCCCCAAGTTCAAGCCGACCCAGGCGAAGCGCAAGGGGGGCGTCGACGCCGTGGTGGTGATCCTCGACCCGCCCATCGGCGGCGCCGCGGCGAAGCTGCAGTTCTCGACCTTCCTCGGCGGCAAGGACAAGGGACGAAAGAAGTTCGGCCACGGGGACTACGGGCAGGGGATCGCCCTCGACCCGAGCGGATTCCTGCACGTGGGAGGGGAGACCACTTCGAAGAAGTTCCCCAGGGTCGATCCGATCCAGAACAAGCTGGCGGGCGCGAGCGACGTCTTTCTCGCCGTCTACGACCTGGCCGAGCTCACCCCGGCCTCGGGGGCGCGGCGCTCTCCCAACCACGCCGCCGCCAACCCGAGCCTGGTCTTCTCGACCTACATCGGCGGCAAGGAGTTCGACTCGCTCGACGGCCTGGCGGTGGACGACCGCGGCTACACCCACCTCGTCGGCTGGACCAACTCCGAGAACTTCCCCACCCGGCGGGAGTACCAGGCCAATCTCAACGGCGACTTCGACGCCTGGGTCGCGGTGCTCGACCTCGACACCGGCTCGATCCCCACGGTGGCCAACCCGGAGATCCTTTTCTCCACATACTTTGGCGGCTCGAACTCCGACTTTTTCGGCAGCCTCGCACTCGCCGTCGGCCGCGACGGCACCATCCATTTCGGTGGCCCGACCTACTCGCCCGACCTGCCCACCGAGGACCCCACCCAGGGCTCCTGCGCTCCGGAGCGGACCGGCGCCTTCCCCCCCTGCCAGGACAGCTTCTACGCGCGCTTCGAGCAGGTGGTGCCGGGGGTGAGCCCGCGGCTCCTCTTCTCGACGTTCCTGGGCGGCCCCGCGGTCGAAAACGACGACGGCACGACCACCTCGGGGGTCGAGTTCGGGATCGAGGACATTGTCCTCGACCGCACCGGCAGCGCCTACCTGGTCGGCCAGACCTTCTCCAAGAAGTTTCCCATCAAGCGGGCGGCCCAGAAGAAGAAGAAGGGCCCGAGCTTCGACCTTTTCTTGGTCAAAATCAGCAAGTAGCGCCCGTGCCCGTGGGGGGCGCTCTGATCAGTAGATCTCGAAGCCCAGGATCCGCGCGTCCAGGGGACCGGTGCGGACGGGGAGCCGGAACGACGGCTTGAGCCCGATGTGCTTGCCGCGGTCCTTGCCTCCGGCCAGCACCACCGCGCGCCAGCCGGCGTAGCGGCGTTTGAAGAGATCGCCGAGCAACTTCCAGCGCTCCGGCGAGTCCTCCAGGCGCTCGCCGTGCGGCGGGTTGACGACCAGCAAACCGGGTCCCGGCGGCGGCTCGAACGCGAAGCCGTCGCCCACCGCGAGGGCGGCGCGATCGGCCAGCTTCGCCTTCGCCAGGTTGAGCCGCGCCGCCTCGACCGCAGACGGCGAGTTGTCCACACCGAAGAGGCGGACCTCCGGGCCGGGCG
>JBFJMD010000317.1:0-3787 GCA_041634115.1 Thermoanaerobaculia bacterium
ATGAACCTGGGCTGCGCCACCGGCCACCCCAGCTTCGTCATGTCCGCCTCCTTCACCAACCAGGTGCTGGCGCAGATCGAGCTCTGGGCGAACCGGGACGGCTACGAGAAGAAGGTCTACATGCTGCCCAAGCAGCTCGACGAGGAGGTGGCCCGCCTCCACCTCGACCAGCTCGGCGTGAAGCTCACCAAGCTCACCCCGAAGCAGGCCGAGTACATCGGCGTCCCGGTCGAGGGCCCCTACAAGCCCGACCACTACCGGTACTGATCCCCGCTTTCCCGGTCCGCGGCCGCGAGGCCGCGGGCCGTTTCCCATAAGAAGACCGGCGCGCGAGCGCCGGTCTTTCTCTTTTCAGGCCCGCTGGATCAGGTTCGGAAGCCAGGGCCTGCGGTCGCGGCGCTCCTCGCGCGGGCCCTCGACCCGGTGGGCGATCTCCCGGGCGATCGCCCGGCGCGAGAGGACCGCCGTCGAGTGGCCGCCGGGCAGCGCCACCTCGCGCTCGGGGGCGACCGCACGGCGGGCGGCGGCCAGGCTCTCGGCGGGCTCGATGCCGTCGTGGCGGGCGTAGAGCCAGGTGATGCCTCCGCCCCCGATCCCCTCGGCCCAGCGCGCGATGTGGAGACCGCGGGTGGCGCGGGCGAAGGTCTCGGAGTCGAAGCCGGCCTGGAGGACGCGGCGTTTGAGCGCCCGCGTGTGGCGGCCGGCAAAGACGCCGCGCGAGTAGTCGTTGGTGACGCAGATCGTGACCGTCTGCCGCGGCGGGCGGATCAGCCGGTTCAAGAGCGCGCCGTAGGCGCCGAGGCTGTAGCCGACGACGACGGTCCGCTCGAATCCGTGGTCGCGGGCGAGGAGCGCCAGGCAGGCCTCGTGGTCGGCCTGCCACTGGCCGAGCCCGGCGTAGATCGCCCGCGGGTTCGGATTGACGAAGCCCTCGCCGTGGCGCAGGCCCGGCGCGCGGCGCATCAGGTGGTGCGGCGCGACCATGGCCGCCACCCGGAAGCGTCGCGTGAGCGGCGCCAGCAGCCAGTCGATGAAGAGCCAGCTCCCCACCGAGACCCAGTGCTGAAAGAGAATGCCGGTCGCCGGCGCTTCCGGCGGCACCGGATAGAGCTTGAGGGCGACGCGGTCGACCCGGGGATCGCCCGTGGGCCGGGGCGAGGGGAAGCGCAGGAGCCCGTCCTCGCGGCGGATCTCGGACGGCGCCGGGGCGCCGATCTCGCCCGGGTCGAGCCATTCGGTGAAGGCGTCGTGGATCTCGTCCAGGGACTCGAGATAGCCGGGGTCGCCGGGGCGGGGCTCGCCGGGGCGGAAGTAGAAGGAGGGCTCGCGGTAGGCGCCGGCGCCGGTGAGCCTTCGGAGTCTCAGGCTCCAGGCTTCGGCGAGCCTGGTGCCGTTGGTGGTGCCTAGGAGCATCTTCTCGCGGCGGCCGGCTGATTCTATTGTGCAGATGGGGCGGCGGCGGTGCAAGTGGGGTGCGATCGTGCCGCGGTCGAAGAGGAAGGAGGGTCCGGTGCCGGAGCGCGGGCTGACCGGGGACCGGCAGAGGTGACGTCCGGTCGGCCGGAGCGGGGCCGAGGGGACCGGCAGGTGGTCTGATCCGGTCGGCCGGAGCGAGGCCCCTCCCAGGGACCGGCGCGAGCCGGTCGGACTTTGGCGGGGGGCTCGCGCCTGCGCTCCGCGTGCGCGCAGGCCGGGCTGGCCCTTCGTGGGATCGCGTGGGCGCTGGCGGAGAGCTCCCTGGGAGGGGCCTCGCTCCGGCCGACCTCTCGGCGGTGGCGATGGCGGTCGCGGGAGGCCTTTGGCGGTCGTTTTCGGGAGGACAACGGGTTGTCGATACGATTGGGGGATGAAGACATTCGACAATCGGAGAGCCTGGGGACCTTTGGTCGCCGGGACGCTCGTGGGAGCGCTGTTGTGTGCGCCTTTGCTTTCGCAGCGGACGGTCAAGCCGGTGCTGCACGGGCGGCACTGGG
Organism: Thermoanaerobaculia bacterium; assembly: GCA_041634115.1. GTDB lineage: Bacteria > Acidobacteriota > Thermoanaerobaculia > Multivoradales > JAHEKO01 > JBFJMD01. Next base: position 1,974 of record JBFJMD010000317.1, read on the forward strand.
TGGCGATCACGGGGAAGCCGCTGGGGGCGACGGCGGGGGCGCTGGTCTTTGCCAAGGGGGGGAACGCGGTGGACGCGGCTTGCGCGATGCTGGCGGCGACCTCGACGATGTGGGACACGCTCGGCTGGGGGGGCGAGACGCAGGCTTTGATCTTCGATCCGCGCAGCGGCAAGGTCGTGGGGATCAACGCGCTGGGGGTGGCGCCGACCGGGGCGACGGTGGAGTTCTTCCAGTCGAAGGGCTACCGGTATCCGCCGGAATTCGGGCCGCTGGCGGCGGTGACGCCGGGGACGCCGGGCGGGCTGATGGTCATGCTGGCGGAGTACGGAAAGCTGTCCCTGGCCGAGGTGCTCGGGCCGGCGATGGAGATGGCCGCCGGCTACCCGATCGAGAAGTCCCAGGCGGACAACATGGAGCGGCGGCGGGAGATGCTGGCCGGCTGGCCGTATTCGAAGAAGGTCTTCCTGCCGCATCTCGAGGAGCCGGACGATCCGGGCAAGCGCGCGGCGCCCTACCCCGGCGAGATCTTCCGCCAGCCCGATCTCCTGACGACGCTCGAGAGGCTCGTCGAGGCCGAGGCGTCGGCGCTGGCCGCCGGCAAGGGGAGGAAGGAGGCGATCTACGCCGCCTACGACCGCTTCTACCGGGGGGACGTCGCCCGCGAGCTGGTGCGCTCGGTCGCCGAGCAGGGCGGGCTGATCACCCTGGAGGACCTCGACCGCTGGAAGGTCGAGATCGAGGAGCCGGTCTCGACCGACTACAAGGGGACGACGGTCTACAAGCTCACCCACTGGGTGCAGGGGCCGGTGATGCTCCAGGCGCTCAACATCCTCGAGAACGTCGACCTGGCGAAGCTGGGCTACAATAGCGCCGCCTACATCCACGCCCTCTACCAGGCGATGAACCTGGCCTTCGCCGACCGCGACTTCTACTACGGCGACCCCTACTTTCCGCCCGAGGAGCCGATCCGCGGCCTGCTGTCGAAGGAGTACGCGAAGAAGCGCTTCGAGTCGATCGACTGGGAGCGAAACGACCCGAAGGTCAAGCCCGGCGACCCCTACCCCTTCCAGGGGGGCGAGAACCCGTTCCGCGAGCTTCTCGAGCGCTGGACCCCGGTGGCGCCGGCGCCGGACTGGGAGGTCGAGGGCGAGGCCGGCTGGCAGCAGAGCTCGCGGATGGACCGCGAGGAGGCCTTCACCGCCGGCACGACCTCGATCCAGGCCGCCGACGCCGAGGGCTGGGTGGTCTCGATCACCCCGAGCGGCGGCTGGATTCCGGCGGTCATCGCCGGGAAGACCGGGATCGGCCTCTCGCAGCGCATGCAGAGCTTCGTCCTCGACGAGCGGCTCAACCCGTACAACCTGGTCGAGCCGGGCAAGCGGCCGCGGGCGACGCTCACCCCCGGGCTGGCGCTCCGCGGCGGCGAGCCCTACCTCTCGTTCGCCGTCCAGGGGGGCGACACCCAGGACCAGAACCTGCTGCAGTTCTTCCTGAACGTCGTCGAGTTCGGAATGAACGCGCAGCAGGCGGCCGAGGCCGCGAACGTCACCAGCTACCAGATGCAGAGCTCGTTCGGCGCCCACGTCTCCGAGCCGGGTCGGCTGGTCGTCCGCGAGGACGTGCCGGAGTGGGTGCGCTCCGAGCTCGAGCGCAAGGGCTACCGGGTGGAGACCCGGCGGCGCACCTCCGGCCCGATCACCGCGATCTACTTCGACCGCGAGCACGGCACCTTCCAGGGCGCCGCCAGCGACTTCGGGGAGGACTACGGGGTCGCCTGGTAGCGGCGCGGGGGCCGGCGAGCAGGCCGCTGCGGC
>JBFJMD010000318.1:0-3779 GCA_041634115.1 Thermoanaerobaculia bacterium
GACTTCGGTCCTCCGCCAGGCGAAGAGCCTGATCGACGACGACCCGGCGCAGACCGCGGTCGTCACGGTCTGGTTCAACGCCTGGCAGTACGAGAAGGAAGAGCACCCGATCGTGCCGCTCGTGGCGAGCATCGTCCGCGAGGTCGAGCGCAAGCAAAGCAATCCCAAGGCGAAAGTAGGCGCGAAGCTCAAGAGTGCGCTCGCCGACACCGTGCGGGCGCTGCGAGCTGTCGCCTACGGCTTCTCCGCCAGGGCGAAGGTTGGGGTTCCGGGGCTGGGCCAGACCGAGGCGGGCTTTATCGCCAAGGAGGTGGTCGAGCGGTTCGAGCAGCTCGCCCCGGGCGGCGACCCGCTCTTGGATCAGAGCCTCTATCACCACGCGTTCGAGACCCTCGCGAGACTCGGCTCTCAGGGCGCGAGAGGAAGAGACGCCGCGCGCCCCAAGATCGTGGTCTTCGTCGACGACCTGGATCGCTGCCTCCCGGACCAGGGCTTGAAGCTGCTCGAAAGCCTCAAGCTGGTGCTCGCCCAGCCGGGCTTCATCTTCGTGCTCGCCGTGGACCGGCGGATCCTCGAGGGCTATCTGCGCAAGCGCTATCGCGACGACTTCGGGGTCGCCGACTACGACAGGAGCGGGACCTCCTACCTGGACAAGATCGTGCAGCTGCCGCTCGGTCTTCCGGCGCACACCGGGCGATTCGAGAGCTACATCGAGCACCTTCTCGCGCTGCCGGCGCTCCAGCACCGCTCCAACGCCGACGTGAGCGCTGCCCTCGAGCCGCTGCGCGACGTGATCGCCCCCGGCGCGGCCTACAACCCCCGAAGCTTGGTCCGCCTGGTGAACAACCTGATCGTGGACCAGCGGATCTGGGTTGCGGAGCAGGGAGGCGAAGATGACGAGCGCGTCCGGCTCCTGGGCCTCTGTGCGGTCTCGAGGATCCTGCGAGAGCGGCTACGCGACCTCTACCGGGCGCTGGTGGAGGATCCGAAGTTGTGCGAGGAGATCGCGGCGAGAGGAGCGCCGCTCGAGCACCTCGCTCGAACGCGCCGGGCCAAGCAGGGCGAAAGCCGCTTGTTTCGCGAGGAGCTCCAGGAGAAGGTGATCGCGAAGCTCGACGAGGCCGACCTCGAGAATGTGATCGACACCGGGGCGGGAAAGGCATGGCTGACCGACCACGAGGCGCGGCAGGCGTTCGACCAGTTCCTGGTCAGCCGCAGCGAAGAGGGCTTGCCCGCGGGCAAGGAAGCCGCTTCGTGGGCCGTCGTCGAAGACGCCATCCGCAAAGTGCTCGGCAAGAGCCCGGGCGAGCCGCTGAGCGACGAAGACCGCAAGAGCGTCCGCGAGATCGACCTCAGCTTCAAGCGGGTCACGAACGAGGGTCTGCAGGCGCTGTCGGGCCTGAAGGCCCTGACCCGGCTGGACCTTTCCCGTACCGCGATCACCAGCCCGGGACTGCGGTCGCTGTCGGGCTTGAAGGCCCTGACCCGGCTCTACCTGACCGGAACGGAGGTCGATGAGGCGGGCCTCGAGTCACTCTCCGGGCTGAAACGCCTGCAGAAGCTCGCCCTCTCGGGGACAAAGACCGCGGGCCTGGAGTGGGCGCCGGGCCTGAAGGGCCTGACGACACTCATCCTCTCGCGAACGCGAATCAAGAACGCGGGCTTGGAGCCGTTGTCGCGCCTGGGAAGCCTGACCGGGCTCGATCTATCCCGAACGGCGATCACGAACAAGGGGCTGAAGTCACTGTCGAGACAGGAGAGCCTGACGGGGCTGAACCTGTCCGGAACGCGAATCACGAATACGGGCATGAAGTCGCTGTCGGGCCTGAAGAGCTTGTCCGAGCTGAACCTGTCCGCCACACGAGTCAACGACGAAGGGCTGAAGTGGCTCTCGAAGCTGAGCGGCCTGACCGCGCTCGATCTGTCCGGAACGAAGATCACGGACGAGGGCCTCGAAGCCCTCGTCGGCCTGCAGAGCCTGACGACGCTCTTTCTGTCTCGAACGGACATCACGGACGCGGGGGTCGAAGCGCTCGCAAGACTGACTCGCCTGGAGGGGCTCTACCTCAACGAAACGGGGGTCTCGGACGACGGCCTGGAGGCGCTCGCGAAAAGGCTGCCGGACGCGACGATCATCGCCTAGACCTCCCGCCTCCCGGTCAGCGACCGCGCCAGGGTCACCTCGTCGGTGTACTCGATGTCGCCGCCCACCGGCATGCCGAAGGCGAGGCGGGTGACCTTGACGCCCTTGGGCTTGAGCAGGCGCGCGAGGTAGAGCGCCGTGGCCTCGCCCTCGACGTTGGGGTTGGTGGCGAGGATGACCTCGGTGACTCCGTCGAGGCGCTCGAGCAGGCCGTCGACGCGGATCTGGTCGGGGCCGATCCCGCGCTGCGGCGAGAGCGCCCCCATCAGCACGTGGTAGAGGCCGCGGAACTCGCCGGTGCGCTCGATCGGGGCGATGTTGAAGGGCTCCTCGACCACGCAGAGCCGCGCGCGGTCGCGGCCGGGGTCGGCGCAGTAGCGGCAGGGGTCGATCGCGGTGATGGCGTTGCAGGTCGAGCAGTGGAAGAGCTTCTCCTTGACCTCGACGATCGCCGCGGCCAGGGTGCGGGCGTCGGCCTCCGGCACCTTCAGCAGGTGGTGGGCGAGGCGGGTGGCGGTCTTGGGCCCGATGCCGGGAAGCCGCGCCAGCTCCCCGACCAGGCGCGCGAGCGGATCGCGGGCGCTCATCCGGAAGGCGCGGCGCGGCGCGCCGCCGCGCGGGGTGGTGCGGAGAGCGGTGCGGGGAGGGCGCTCGCGCGGGGCAAGGCGGGGCCGCCCCTCAGAGCAGGCCGGGAAGCGAAGGCGCCATGCCGCCCATCTTCTCGCGCATGGTCTCGTCGATCCGGCGGGTGGCGTCGTTCACCGCGGCGACGATCAGGTCCTGGAGCATTCCGACGTCGTCCGGGTCGAGCACCTCGGGGTCGATCGCGACCGAGAGCAGCTCCTTGTGGCCGTTCATCTTGACGGTGACCATGCCGCCCCCGACGCTCGACTCGACCACCAGCTCGGCGAGCTCGCGCTGGAGCTTCTCCTGCATCTGCTGGGCCTGCTTCATCAACTGGCGAAGGTTCATCTCATCCCTCCCCTCGCGGCTCGCGCTCGATGACCGACTCGACGGTGCCGCCGAAGATGTCGAGCACCGTCTGCACCCGCGGGTCGGCGGCGACCGCGGGCGGCGGGCTCGTTGCTCTCGACTCGCGCGCGGCCGGACGCGGCGCCGAGCTCTCGACCAGCCGCCAGTCGCTGCCGCCCCCCCAGACCGCCTCGAGCGCCGCCGCGAGCACGCTCCGGTTCGAGTCCCGCTGAAGCGCCTTGGTCAGCCAGGGGTCCCCCGGCGGGGCGTAGATCTGCAGCCGGCCCTCTTCGAAGACCAGGCCGTCGGCTTCGGCGAGGTGGGCGGCGAGGGGCTGCTTGCGCCGGCTCACCTGCTCGAGGAAGGCGGCCACCTCGGCGTCCAGGGGCCTTCCTGGCTTCGGCTGGGCGGGGGCGTTCGAAGCGGCCGGCGCGGGCGCGACCGCCGGGCTCGGAGCCGGCGGGGGATCGACGGGCGCCGGCGAGCGGGCCGCGGCGGCGGATCCTCTGGCGGAAGCCGCCGCGCCGGTTTTCGGGGGCCGCACGGACCTCGCGCGCTTCGCCGCGCCGCCCTTCCCCGCCGGCGGGTCGAGGAGCGTGCGCTGCGGCGAGCGTGGGGCCGCTTCCGCCCGTCCGCCGCCGGGCCCCCCCGCGCCGGAGGCGGC
>JBFJMD010000319.1:0-3741 GCA_041634115.1 Thermoanaerobaculia bacterium
GGCGGCCTACGGCCTGGGGCGCGCGCTTCTCGGAGAGGCGCGGGCGCTCGTGGGCGCCAGCGAATCGATCGCCAGGGTCCCCGGGCTGCGCGGCGTCTACTGCCGCCGGGCCTTCTACCGGCGCGTCCTGGCCGCCTGCGGCCGCGACGCCTACATCGGCTGGCAGACGACGATCTCGAAGCCGCAAGCCCGTCTGGGCGACGGCGTCTACCTCGGTCGCGGCTGCTCGATCGGCTGGGCGGAGATCGGCGACGGCGCGCTGCTCGCCGATGGCGTCCAGGTGCTGAGCGGCGGCCGCCAGCACGGCGCGGCGGAGGGCGGACGCCCGTTCCGCGACCGACCCCAGGAGTACCGCAGGGTGAGGATCGGCGCCGGGGCCTGGATCGGCGCCGGGGCGATCGTGATGGCGGACGTCGGCGAGGCCGCGGTGATCGGCGCCGGCGCCGTCGTCCGCCAGCCGGTGCCGGCCGGCACGCTGGCGGCGGGGGTCCCCGCCGCGGTCGTCCGGCGTCGCGAAGAGCCGCAGGCGGCCGCGAAGGGCGAGAGCGCGATCCGGCCCGGAGGGCGCCCGTGAGCGGCTCGAACCCCTCCCCCCGGCCCGGCCTGGGTCTGCCCGGGCTCCTCGTCCTGGCGATCCTGGTCGTCGGGGGCCTCTACCTCTATGTCCGACGGGCCGAGGAGGCGCCGGCCGGGCGACCTGCCGTCGCGGCTCCGCAGCTCACTCCGGCTCCGGCTCCGCCGCCTCCGACCGCTCGCGAGATCGACTACGACGTGGTCTACGTGCGGCAGCCGCGCTACGGCGACGAGACTCTGACGATCTGGCCCGAGGTCTCTCACCCGGGTCGTCTCGAGCCGGGGGCGGACCTGATGCTGCTCCATCCGGACGGCAGCGAGGAGGTGCTGGTCGAAGGCGGCGTCGGGTCGGTCACCGATCCCTACGTGTCGTTCGACGGCCAGTGGGTCTACTACAGCCTGTTTCCGGACCTTCGGCCGGAGCGGCTGAACAGCCAGCGCGAGCACCTTTCGCTCGACGGCGCCGACATCTACCGCATCCACCTGGCGAGCCGGCGGGTGGAGCGTCTGACCTTCGGCGAGTTCACCCCCAACACCGGCGCCGGCCGCTGGCACGCGGGCTCGGCGACCGAGGCCCCGCGCGACTACAACCGGCTCGGCTACGGGGTGCTGAATCTGGGGCCGTGCCCGCTGCCGGGGGGCAAAGTGGCCTTCACCAGCAACCGCAACGGCTTCGAGCCGCCGCGCGGCTACACGTTTCCGACCCTGCAGCTCTTCGTGATGGACGAGGACGGCTCGAACGTCACCCCGATCGCGCCGATGACGATCGGGAGCGCGCTCCACCCGACGATCCTCCGCGACGGCCGAATCATGTTCTCGAGCCACGAGAACCAGGGTCTGCGCGACCGGCGCAACTGGGGTCTGTGGGTGATCTACCCCGACGGCCGGGGCTGGGCGCCGCTGGTCAGCGCCTTCCACCGGGGCCAGGCGTTCCACTTCATGACCCAGCTTTCGAGCGGCGACGTGGTGGTGGTGGACTACTACAACTCGAACAACAACGGCTTCGGCGCCTACTACCGTCTGCCGGTGACGCCGCCGGGCGGGGGCCCGGCCTTCCACCCGGCGGCGCTGGACGAGAACCCGAGGATCGGGCGGACGATCTCGAGCGGCCACGACTATCCGTTCCGGATGCCGTTCACGCCGCGCGGGCTGGTGGCGATCACGCCGTTTACCCACGCCGACGACGAGCCGGCGCCGATGGGGGCCGACGGGCGGCGGGTGGGCAAGTTCACCCACCCGTCGGCGGCGCCGGGGGGCGATCTCTTGACCGCCTGGACGCCGGGACCGGCCGACCACCACTACCGGCTTCGCACGCCGGCCTACGACAGCGGTCTCTACGTGCTCCCGGGGGGCGCGGTGATCCGTGGCCCCGAGGATCTGTTGGAGCTCAAGAACGACCCGGCCTACAACGAGGCCTGGCCGCGGGCGGTGGTGCCCTACCGGGCGATCCACGGGGTGGACGAGCCGGAGGCGATCGAGTGGCTGCCGAACGACGGCCGGCGGCACCCGGAGCTGCCGGCGGGCACGCCCTACGGCCTGGTGGGGACGTCGAGCTTCTACAAGCGCGAGAGCGCCCCGGGGCGGGCCCGGAGGGCGGGCTACGACGGCCTCGACGCGTTCAACACCGCGTCGCACTCCGACAACAGCAACTGGACCTGGCAGGGGGCGGACGCCGGGCGCTACGAGGACGCGGAGATCTGGGCGGTGCGGCTGCTGGCGATGGAGCCCAACACCCACCGCAGCTACGGTCCCGGGGCGGGCCGGCATTTCTACAGCCACGCCGGCGAGAGGCTGCGGATCCTGGGCGAGATCCCGCTGCGCAAGGTCGACCGCTGGGGTCGGGAGCCGCTCGACGCGGAGGGCAACCCGGACACGAGCTTCCTGGCGAAGCTGCCGGCGGACACGCCGTTCACCTTCCAGACGCTCGACCGTCGGGGCCGGGTCTTGAACATGGCGCAGACCTGGCACCAGGTGCGTCCGGGCGAGGTGCGCACCGACTGCGGCGGCTGCCACGCGCACAGCCAGGAGCCGCTGGCCTTCGAGGGCACGGCGGCGTCGCGGCCGGACTACGAGGTCTTCGACCTGTCGAAGGAGACGCCGCTGGTGGTGGTCGGGGCGGACGGCGAGCCCGGGCTCGAACGGGTGGCGGCGGGGGTGGTCGACGTCGAGTTCTACCGCGACGTGCGGCCGATCCTCGAGCGCAGCTGCGTCGGCTGTCACACGCGCCAGGCGTCGCGGCCGCCGGGCGAGCTGGTGCTCGACGACCGCTCGCCGGTCGAGGACCAGCTGCCGGGCGACTACGCGCGGCTGGCGCGGGACGCGGACGCGCGCTGGGGGCGGCCGCCGGTGATCCAGTACAAGCGCTGGCTGGGCACCAACGCCAGCCGCTACGTGCGGAAGTTCCAGAGCCGGCGGAGCCTCTTGGTGTGGAAGGTCTACGGCGAGCGGCTCGACGGCTGGACGAACGAGGACCACCCGACCGAGCGGGTGCCGGGGGACGCCTCGACCCTGCCCTCGGGGGCGGACCCGAACGACGCCGATCTCGACTTCGACGGGGTCGCCTGCCCGCCGCCGGACTCGGCGGGTCCGGGCGCGAGGCCGCTGACCGAGATCGAGCGGGCGACGATCGCGCGCTGGGTCGACCTGGGGGCGCCGATCGATCTGCCGCAGCGGCAAGACGGGGCCGGCCCGGCGCGCTACGGCTGGTTCCTGGACGACCTGCGGCCGACCCTGGCGGTGAGCCTGCCGCGGCCGGGACCGAACCCGGGGCCGCTGGCTGCGATCCGGGTGGGTGTCGCCGACGCCCACAGCGGCGTCGAGCCGGGGAGCCTGTCGATCGTCGCCGACTTCCCGGTCGCCGGCCGCAAGCCCGGCAGCGAGCTCGCCGACCTCGCCCGCCAGGAGAACGACGGCGTCTGGACGGTCCGGCTCGAGCCGCCGATCGGCCGGTTGGGCGGCCTGGAGCGGGGCAAGCTCACCTTCCAGGTGCGCGATCGCCAGGGCAACACGACCTCCGTCGAACGGACCTTCTCGGTCCGCCGGCCGGACGAGCTCTGGGCGGGTCGCGCTCCCCACCCGGAGGACGCCGCGAGCGCTGCCGGCGCCCCCGGCGATGCGACCGCCCCGGGCTCCCTGCCGAGCGGCCGACGCTAGCCTGACCTTCTCACC
>JBFJMD010000320.1:0-3731 GCA_041634115.1 Thermoanaerobaculia bacterium
CGTTGGTGATGCGGACCCGGCGCTCGCCTTCTCCGCCGCGGGCCGTCACCTCGTATTCGTACTCCCAGCCGTCCGTGATCGCCGCCAGCCGCGCGCAGCCGGACTTCGAGCAGAGCGACATCCGCGTCTCGCTCGAGGTGTAGATCTCGCCGCCGTGGTGCTCGATCGCCCGATCCACGATCGCGAGCCGTTCGTGTCTTGGCGGCCCCTGCGGCTCGCCGGTAATGGCCGCCGGCGCAGCCCACCCGGCCGCGAACACCGCGAGTAGCGCCGGCAGTATGACCGCGCGTCTCATGTCGGGATCATAGCCCTGGTCGCCTCGGGACATCGAGGCCCTCGGCGCTCTCTGACAATTTGGCTCAGCTTTTCCTTGACTTCCCGGATATTCTGGATTTTCACAGCACGAACCTCTCTCCGTCGATAATGAGCTCGTTTCCTTTCTTCCTGCCGATCAACAGCACCAGGTGCGCGAGGTGGTGTTGTCGCCGACGGCCGTTTTCTGGAAGCTCTACGACGCCAGCCTGGCACGAGGCCGAGAAGAGGGCTGGACTCCCCTGGAAAAGCTGTAGAGGAGCCCCAGATCGTGCGCTCGACTGAATGGCATTCAGTTGATCGGGTCGATCACCAGTAGCCGGTGACTCGTGAGCGAATGAGCGTCGGCATCGCATCGTTGCGCCGCTGACGACCCGAGGCCGCGCCTATCCCTTCCGCAGGAGGCTCGTTCACCGCCTGGGGCAGATCGAACGGCGCACCGGGAGGCGGGTCCTCGGCGTCCTGGGGGAGATGTCCGCGCCCTAGCCTGACCTTCCCCCGCTCGCGCTTGCGGGCCTCGTGGTCGGCTCGCTCGAGCGACGGCTGTGGCCGCCAGCCGCCGACTCCTACGAGGCCTTCCGATACCGAGGCCGGCTCGAGCGACGGCGACGCTTCGGGCTGCTCCTGCCCGCGGCGCCGGCCTCCGCCGGCTTGGACAAGCGGCCTCCCGTCCGGGAGTCTGGAAACGGAATGGGCTCGATGCCCTGCACTTCGCGTCGAGGGATCGGCCGGCCGAGCCGCTGCTCGACCTTGGCCACCAGGTCGCGATCCTCGGCCGTAACGAACGTGTAGGCCTTACCCTGGCGATTGGAACGGCCGGTCCGTCCGATGCGGTGCGTGTAGGCATCGGTCGTGTTCGGCATGTCGAAGTTGACGACGTGGGAAACCTGTTCTACGTCGATGCCGCGCGCTGCGATGTCGGTCGCCACGAGCACGTCGAAACGGCGGTCGCGAAACCCGGCCATGGCGCGGTCCCGCTGCCCCTGGGACATGTTGCCTTGCAGGGCCACGGCGCGGTGGCCGGCTTTGTCAAGCTGCTTGGCGATCCGTCGAGCGCGGTGCTTGGTGCGCGTGAAAACGATCGCCGAGGCGCGCTTGTCCTCGCCCAGGATCCTCTGGAGCAGAGCCAGCTTGAGGGTGCTGTCCACCGGGTAGAGCGCGTGCTCGATGGTGGACAGCGGCTTGGCGTGAGCCACGTCGACCACGTGCGGTTCGCGTAGCATCCGGTCGGCCAGATCGCGAATCTCCCTGGGCATGGTGGCTGCAAAGAGGAGGTTTTGACGGTCCGCTGGAAGCGCGGAGAGGATTCGGCGGATGTCCGGCAAGAAGCCCATGTCGAACATGTGGTCCGCTTCGTCGATAATCACGGTCTCGATCCGATCCAGCCGCACGAGGCCCTGCTGCATCAAGTCGAGCAGCCGGCCCGGACAGGCGACGATGATCTGCGGATGCGCCGCCAGCACCTTGCGCTGACCGTGAACCGAGACGCCGCCGAAGACGGTCGCGACGAGGATTCTCGTAAAGCTCGCGAGGGTACGGATCTCGTTGCTGATCTGCGCGGCGAGCTCGCGAGTCGGCGCCAGGATCAGAACCCGCGGACCGCGCTTGTGCTCGGCCAGAAGCCGCTCGAGGGCGGGCAACGCGAAAGCCACCGTCTTGCCCGTCCCGGTCTGTGCCAGGCCGAGCACGTCCCGGCCGGCGAGGGCCGCTGGAATCGCCTGCTCCTGGATAGGCCGCGGTTTGACGAATCCGGCCGCGGCGATGCCGCGGTGGAGGGCGGGGTCGAGATCGAAATGTGCGAACCCGTCAACGGGCTCGTAGGTGTTCCTGGACATACGTAGTTCTGCCTCCGGCCGGCCCGGAAGGGCCGCCGTTTCCTCCCCACACAACAGCAGTAGGTCAGGGGTACTCGAGGGCGGCGCGATCGTGGACAAGAGATCCTGTTGTGCGCCGCTCGCCGAGGAGTCTCGGCGAAGGCACTATAGAACAGGAACAGCCCGAGGTCTATCTGCCCGAGGCGAGGAGCGGCTCTCGCCGTCAGCCGACCGGCAGCTTGTACGCCGCCGGGACCGGTTTGACCGGGCGGATGAGCCAGGAGGGGCGGCGGGTGCCGTCGGGGGAGACCTTCGTCGCCGGGCGGGTCTTGGCGAGCCAGCGCTCGAAGGCGAGCCGCGAGCGCTCGGCGTCGACGGAGATGTCGCCGTAGCGGTCGCCGGGGGCGGCCTTGAGGACGCGCACCGCCTGGTGCCAGCAGTGCTGGCCGGAGATCGGGTCGGGGTGGACGGAGAAGGTCATGTTCTGGTGGACGCCGCAGTCGGTCCACCAGATGCGGCGGGTGTCCGGGTCGCTCGAGGCGTAGGGCTCGACGCCCTTCTTGCGGGCGAGCGACCAGCGGTCGCCGTCGTGGCCCAGGTCCACGGTGGCCATGAGCTGGCGCTGGCCTTCCCGCTCGTCGCGCTCCGGGCCGGCGAGCTTCCAGCGCCCCATGTGGTGGCTGCAGGCGACGACGCCGGGGCGGATCCCCTCGGTGACCCAGGCCTTGACCACGAAGTGGCCGATCTCGGTCTCGACCCGCACCAGGTCGCCGGTCGCGACGCCGAGCGGGCCGGCCTGGCTGGGGTGGATCCAGAGCGGGTTGGTGTGGGCGATCTCGTCGAGCCACTTGGCGTTGGCGCTGCGGGTGTGGATCTGGACCGGGAGCCGGAAGGTGGAGATCAGGCAGGACTGGTCGCGGTCCATGTTCGCCGGGTGGACGTGGCTTCTGATGTACGTCGGGACGGCGTACTCCTTCCAGCCCCAGGCGGCGAGGGTGGGGGAGTAGAACTCGAGCTTGCCGCTCGGGGTGGGGAAGCCGCGCACGACCTCGCCGTCCACCCGCACGCCGACCGGCCGCCGCCCCTCGGCGTCCCCGTCCGGCGCCCCGACCGGGGCCAGGTTGACCGGCGGCGGCGCGGCGGCGCGGGTGTAGACGCGGCCGAAGCGGTCCTCGGCCAGGTCCGCGAGCTCCGCGGCCGGCACCGGCTGCTCGTAGACCGGGCCGATGTCCTTGGCCACCTCGAAGGCGCCGTAGCGGCGCATGTAGGCGAGCGGCGAGAGCCCCTCGGCGGCCGCCTTTTCGGGCAGCCCGGGGACCGAGTTCTCGAACAGCCAGCCGTAGTACTCGTCGACGCTGAGCTTCTCGCCGGGGCGCGCCTTCGACTCGACGAAGGGGCGGATGCCGAGCGCCCCGTCGGGGTCGATCCGCCAGGAGAGCTCGAGCCAGAACTCGTTCTCCTCCCAGACCTCGCCGGGATTGGCGTCGCGGGTGTCGCGCACCGGCTTGCCCAACCGCTCGAGGGCGGCGCGCAGCACCGGCTGGCGGAAGCCGATCCACTGGCCGTCGTGGGTCTCGTAGGAGTGGATGTCGTGGCGCTCGGCGC
>JBFJMD010000321.1:0-3652 GCA_041634115.1 Thermoanaerobaculia bacterium
CCTGGCGATCTGGGTTCCCTTCTTCGCCCTGCTCCTCTGGCGTCCGTCGTGGTCTACCGTCTGACCCTCGCCTACCGCGGCGCCGCCTACGCCGGCTGGCAGCGCCAGCCGAACGCGGTGACCGTGCAGCAGACGCTCGAGGAGGCGCTCGCGGCGGTGCTCCCGGAGGCCGCCGGGCGCGGAGGGCGGCTGGCGACGGTCGCGGCGGGCCGCACCGACGCCGGGGTGCACGCGCGCGGCCAGGTCGTGCATCTCGCGGCGGAGCGCGAGCTGCCCGCCGGCGCCCTGGTGCACGGCGTCAACGCGCACCTGCCCGAGGACGTGCGGGTGCTCGCGGCGCGGCGCGCCCCGGACGGCTTCCACGCCAAGCGGTGCGCGCTCTCGAAGGAGTACCGCTACCGGCTGGTGCGCGCCGAGGTGCTGTCGCCGCTCGACGCGCTCTTCGCGATCCGGCTCGATCCGCGGCTCGAGCTCGAGCCGATGCGGCGGGCCGCCGGCCATCTCCTCGGGCGCCACGATTTCACCGCCTTCGCGCTCGCCGGCGGGGCCCACAAGCAGCCCTTCCGCCGGATCCTGGAGGCGGAGTGGCTGGAGCGGGGCCCCGAGCTGACCTTTCGGGTGGTCGGCGACGGCTTCCTGCGCGGCATGGTGCGGAGCCTCGTCGGGACGCTGCTCGAGGTGGGAGCGGGGCGCCGCGATCCGGCCGAGATCGCGCGCCTGCTGCGGGGCGGATCGCGCTCCGAGGCCGGCCCCACGGCCCCGGCTCGCGGCCTGACTCTGGAGCGGGTGAGCTATCCGCGCGAGTGGGACCGTGTGGTAACTTAGGGCCTTCCAGCCATGGTGGATCTCTCGCAACTGGCCAAGCCGGGGTCACCCGACGAATTGCTCGTGCGGCGGCTCGATCTCGAGCGGCTGCCGCGCCACGTCGCCATCATCATGGACGGCAACGGCCGCTGGGCGCGCCAGCGCGAGCTGCCCCGGGTGGAGGGCCACCGGGCCGGGGTGGACGCGGTGCGCGACACCGTGGAGGCCGCCGCCCAGCTCGGGCTCGAGGTGCTCACCCTGTACGCCTTCTCGGTGGAGAACTGGAAGCGTCCGCGCTACGAGATCTGGACGCTCATGAACCTGCTGAAGGAGTACCTGCGCAGGGAGCTGGACCGGCTGGTCGAGAACGACATCCGGCTCCAGGTGGTCGGCCGCTGGCGCGAGCTCGACCCCTCGGTGGTGGCGGCGCTCGAGCGCGGGCTCGAGGCGACCGCCGAGTGCCGGGGCATGTGCCTCAACATCGCGCTCAACTACTCCGGCCGCTGCGAGGTGGTCGACGCCTGCCGGCGGATCGTCTCCGACTGGGCGAACGGCAAGCACACGGACATCGACGAGGAGACCATCGGGCGCTACCTCTACACCTCGGGGCAGCCGGATCCCGACCTGCTGATCCGCACCTCGGGCGAGCTGCGGGTGAGCAACTTCCTGCTCTGGCAGATCGCCTACTCGGAGATCTGGGTCACCCCCACCTACTGGCCGGACTTTCGCCGCGGCGTGCTGTTCCAGGCGATCCTGGACTACCAGGCCCGGGAGCGCCGGTTCGGCGGCGTCGGCGCCGACGAGAAAGTGTCGGTCCCCGGAAGGCCCGCCCTCTGATCGCTCCCGCCGGACCGCGATGAAGCGAGTGCTCACCGCCGCGCTGGCGGTGCCGCTGGCCCTGGCGGCGGTCTTCCATCTCGCTCCCATCCTCTTCTTCCTGCTGCTCGTCGCGATCTTCGAGATCGCGGTCTTCGAGTTCGTGCGGCTGTCGGCGGAGTGGGCGCCGCGGGCGCCGCGGGCGGCGCTGCTGGTGCTGGTGCCCGCGGTCGCCTGGCTGCTGGGCCCGGGGGCCCACCCCGGAGGGGCGACCGAGGTCCCGGCCGAGTACCTGCTGCTGCTCGGCCTGGTGCTCTCGGTCGGCGTCGGTCTCGTCGTGCTGCTGGGGCGGACGCCGATCGAGGAGGCGGTGCCGGCGCTGGGCGTCGTCGGCTTCGGGCTGGCCTATTTCGCGGTGCCGCTCGCCTGCCTCTATCACCTGCAGCGGGTCGATCCCTGGGTGCTGCTGCTGCTGCTCGCGATCGTCTGGCTCGGCGACACCGCCGCCTACTACAGCGGCACCCTCTGGGGGCGCCGCAAGCTGGCGCCGGTGGTGAGCCCCAACAAGACGTGGGTGGGGGCGGCGGGGGCCCTCGCCGTCGCCGTCGCGGCGGCCGCGGTCTGGAGCCAGCTCCGCCTCGGCGGCGTCGGCTGGCCGCTGCTGGCGCTGGCCGCCGTCACCTCGGTGGGCGCGCAGCTCGGCGACCTGGTCGAGTCCATCTTCAAGCGGGCGGGGAGGGTCAAGGACTCCGGCGTGCTGCTGCCGGGCCACGGCGGCATGCTCGACCGCCTCGACGCCCTCTTCTTCGGCGCCCCGGTGCTCGTCGTCGGGCTCTGGCTGACCGGCCTCGACGAAGTCCTCAGATAATGCAGCGGCTCTCCGTCCTCGGCTCGACGGGCTCGATCGGCACCAGCACCTTGGAGGTGGTGCGCCATCACCCCGAGCGGCTGGAGGTCGTGGCGCTCGCCGCCTTCGGCAACCGGCTCGACGAGCTGGAGGCGCAGGCGCGGGAGTTCTCGCCGGCGCTGGTGGCGGTCCACGAGCGCGAAGCGGCGGCGGAGCTGGCGCGCCGGCTGGGCGGCGCCTGCGAGGTGGCGGCGGGAGAGGAGGGGCTGGCCGCCGCCGCCACCCACGGCGAGGTCGACCGGGTGGTGGGGGCGATGGTCGGCGCGGCGGGCCTGCCGCCGGTCCACGCTGCGCTCGCCGCCGGAAAGGACGTGGCGCTGGCCAACAAGGAGTCGCTGGTGGTCGCCGGGCGGCTGCTCGCCGAGGTGGCCGAGAAGAGCGGCGCCCGGATCCTGGCGGTGGACAGCGAGCACGCGGCGCTCCACCAGGCGCTGCGCTGCGGAAGCCGCGAGGAGGTGCGGCGGCTGCTCCTGACCGCCTCGGGCGGGCCCTTCCGGACCCGGGACCGCTCCACCTGGGACGCGATCCGCCCCGAGGAGGCGCTGGCCCATCCGACCTGGGAGATGGGCGCCAAGATCAGCGTCGACTCGGCGACCCTGATGAACAAGGGACTGGAGGTGATCGAGGCGAGCTACCTTTTCGCCCTGCCGGTCGAGCGGATCGACGTGGTGATCCACCCGCAGTCGATCGTCCACTCCCTGGTCGAGTACCGCGACGGCTCCTGGCTGGCGCAGCTCGCCGTCAACGACATGGTGATCCCGATCCAGTACGCGCTCTCCTTCCCGGAGCGCTGGGCGAACCGCTTCCCGCGGCTCGAGCTCGCCGAGCTGGCGCGGCTCGACTTCGAGGAGCTCGACCCCGAGCGCTTCCCGGCGGTGGGGCTGGCGCGCCGGGCGCTCGCGGCCGGCCCCAGCGCGCCGGCGGTGCTGAACGCCGCCAACGAGGTCGCGGTGCGGAGCTTCCTGGCCGGCGCGATCCCCTTCCCCGCGATCGTCGACACGGTCGCCGAGGTGCTCGACGCCCACGAGCCCTGCGGCGTCGGCGATCTCGACGAGGCGCTGGGCTGGGACGCCTGGGGCCGGCGGCGCGCGGAGGAGCTCATCGCCGGGAGGGCGGGATGAGATC
>JBFJMD010000322.1:0-3701 GCA_041634115.1 Thermoanaerobaculia bacterium
CTTGAGGTTGTACCAGAACTTGTAGACGTTGGTGGTGGCGACGAAGCCCTTCTCGGTGTGCTCCGGGTAGTTCCAGGTGCCGTCCATGCAGAGGATGATGTGGCGCTTCACCTTGCCGCCGAAGAGCCTCTTGAGAAGGGTCAAAATCCTGAGCAGCAGGTGGACCAGCGGCACGATCACGTAGTTGTACAACCAGTAGAGGCCGACGACGAGGAAGATCCCCGCGAGCGGGATGGCGAGGAAGAGCCAGATGCCCTTGAGCCACTCGAGCGGGACCCGCAGGATCGCGACCGCGTCGTGGAGGCCCCAGGGCCACACGATCTTCGGTGCGAGCTCTTCGAAGCGATCGTTGAGGGTCCACGGGATCCACCGCCCGGGCCAGACCAGCAGGCGCCAGAGGTCGCGCACCAACACGAGCCCGCCGAGAATCAGGGCGATCTTCAGAACCAGGCTGCGGGCTTGTGCGGCGAGGTCGCTCGGATTGAATTCCCGGTCGCTTGCGCTCATCGCGGACCCTCCTTCCAGAAATCGGGCACAGGCCGCGAGGTGACGCATGTCGCCACACGACCGCCCCGGGGCGCCGAATCCACCGAATCACTATCGGACTGGCCGCCAGTCTAGCAGGATCGCGCCCGGAGCGCCATCGAGCGCCGGTCTCGTCTCGGCGAGGCGGATCCGCCACCCAGCATCGAGTCCGTCTCGGGCTATGATCGCGGCCGCGATGCCGAAAACGAGAATCCACGAGTACCGCGGCGGGCGGATCGTCGTCTCGTACGACGTGGCGCGGTGCATCCATGCCAAGAAGTGCGTGCACGGGCTGCCGGCGGTGTTCGACCCGGAGCGGCGGCCCTGGGTGAACGCCGACGGGGCCGAGCCCGAGCGGATCGCGGAGGTGGTCGTGCGCTGCCCGACCGGGGCGCTCCGGTTCGAGCGCACGGACGGCGGGGCGCAGGAGGCGGCGCCCGAGGTCAACACCGTGACGGTGGCCGAGAACGGCCCGCTCTACCTCTCGGGGGACCTCGAGATCCGGATGCCCGACGGCGCCGTGCGGCGGGAGACCCGGGCGGCGCTCTGCCGCTGCGGCGCCTCGGCGAACAAGCCCTACTGCGACAACGCCCACGCCGAGATCGGGTTTCGGGACGCGGGCGGTCTCGGCCAAGTCAAGCTCGCGCCCGCGGCGTCAGAGGACGCCGGCGACGGGGCCGCGCCGCTCGCCGTCAAACCGTCGCCGAACGGCCCGCTGGCGATCGCCGGGCCGCTCGAGCTGCGCGCGGCGGCCGGCGGCGCGGGTGCCCGTGGCTCCCGAGGCGCCCTCTGCCGCTGCGGCGCTTCGGCCAACAAGCCGTTCTGCGACGGCTCGCACGCCGCGATCGGCTTCGAAGCCGACTGAGATTCCGGATAGGAGCGAAAGCCGGGGCGTGGCCGAGACCGCGGTGCTGCTGGTGGGGGGAAGGCGCGGCGCTCTCGAGGCGGCCCGCGACCTGGGGCTCGGCGTGCGGCTGGTTTCGGAGAAACCGCCGCCGAAGAGCCTGGCGGACGTGGTCCTCTCGCACGTTCCCTGCGTTTTCCCGGCCGCCGAGGAGGAGTGGCGGCGGATCGCGCGCGAGGCGGGCGCCGCCGGAAACGTCGATGCGGTGATGACCGCCACCGAGGGCGCGGTGCTCGCGGCGGCCTTCGTGCGCGACGAGCTGGGTCTCGCGGGGCTCGGTCCGGACGCCGCCCGTCGTTGCTCCGACAAGCTGCTGATGAAGCAGGCCGTGCGCGCGGCGGGCCTCGCCTGCGCCCCCTTCGTCGCCGGCGGCGACGGGGTGAGCGGCGAGTCGCTATTCGCGGCCCTGGGCCTGCCGATGGTCGTCAAGCCCCGCGTCGGTTGGGGGGGGCGCTTCTCCCGCCACATCCGCCGGCGCGAAGAGCTGCCGGAGGTCCTCGATCCCGGCTGGCTGGCCGAGAGCTTCATCACCGGCGTCGAGATGAGCGTCGAATCGCTGGTCGTCGCCGGGGAGCCCGTCTTCACCAGCTTCACCCAGTACCTGGTGCCGGGCTGGGCGAACATCGTGCCGGCCGCGGTGAGCGCGGCGACCGCCGCCGAGCTCCGAACGCTCAGCCGGGCCGTGATCCGGGCCCTCGGCATCGAGCGCGGCATGACCCACGTCGAGGTCTTTCTCACTTCCCATGGGGTCGTCTTCGGGGAGATCGCGGCCCGGCCTCCCGGCGGCCACATCATGGAGCTCATCGCCCGGGTCTACGGGTTCGACCCCTGGCACGCCTGGATGCGCTCGGAGCGCGGGGAGCCGCTCGGGCCCTTCGCGGGCGCGACCCGGGCCGCCGGCGCCTGGATCCTCCACCCCGGCGGCGGCCGGGTGGAGACGATCGCCGGCGTCGAGGAGGCCCGGGCGCTGCCCGGAATCGAGCGGGTGAGCCTGCGGGTGCGGCCGGGCTCGGAGGTGGCGGAGCGGATCGGCGTCGGCCAGGAGGTCGGCACCATCCTGGCGGTGGGCGCCGACCGCGACGAAGTGGATCGGCGCCTGCGCCAGGCCCACGGCTCGATCCGGATCGAGCTCGAGGGCGACTGAACCCGGCCGCTACAATGGAATCGTGAGTGGGCGTTGCTTTGTGGCGCGATTCGTGGCGGCCTTCCTGGCGGCCGCGCTGGCGCCGTCTTCGCCGACAGATGCCGGCGATCTGCGGCTGCGCTCGGTCGCGACGGGCCTCTCGCGGCCGCTCGCGCTGACCCACGCCGGGGACCGCTCCGGGCGGCTCTTCGTCGCCGAGCAGACCGGGCGGATCCGCATCCTCGCCGCCGGGCGCCTGCTGGCCGAGCCCTTCCTCGACCTCTCCGACCGCATCTCCTGCTGCGGGGAGCGGGGCGTGCTCGGCCTCGCGTTCCACCCGCGCTACGCCGAGAACGGCCTCTTCTACGTCGGCTACACCGACCCGGCGGGCGACACGGTGATCTCGCGGTTCTCCGTCTCCGGCGACCTCGACCGGGCCGACCCCGACTCCGAGCTGGTCATCCTCACCTTCGACCAGCCGGCCAGCAACCACAACAACGGCCAGCTCGCGTTCGGGCCGGACGGATTCCTCTACATCGGCGCCGGCGACGGCGGCGGCGCCGGGGACACCGCCGACAACGCGCAGAGCCTGGACACCCTGCTCGGCAAGATCCTGCGGATCGACGTCGACCGCGGCGCGCCGTACGCCATCCCGCCCGGCAACCCGTTCGTCGGCGAGCCCGGCGCCCAGGACGAGATCTGGGCCTACGGGCTGCGCAACCCGTGGCGCTTCAGCTTCGATCGCCGGACCGGCGACCTCTTCGTCGGCGACGTCGGCCAGGGGGATTGGGAGGAGATCGACCGGCAGCCGGCGAAGAGCCGCGGCGGCGAGAACTACGGCTGGCGGCGGATGGAGGGCAACCACTGCTTCAATCCGGCGACAGGCTGCGAGTCGCCCGGCCTCGTGCTCCCCATCCTCGAGTACTCGCACGCCGAGGGCTGCTCGGTGACCGGTGGCTTCGTCTACCGCGGCTCGCGGCTGCTCGAGCACTTCGGCACCTACGTCTTCGGCGACTACTGCTCCGGCACCATCTGGGGCGCCGTCGAGGACGGCGCCGGCGGCTGGGTGCGCTCGACGCTCGTCAATTCCAGTCGCGCGATCTCGTCGTTCGGCGAGGACGCGGCGGGGGAGATCTACGTGCTTCACCA
>JBFJMD010000323.1:0-3701 GCA_041634115.1 Thermoanaerobaculia bacterium
GGCCGCTCTGCGCGACGTCGGCGCCGGTCATCGCCAGCGCGGTCGCCAGCTCGGCGCCGGGGCCCGGATCGACCGGGTCGTCGTCGAGCGCCACGGTCACCACCGGCCACAGCGCCTTGACCCCCGCCAGCCGGTAGAGCCGGCCGAGGTCGCGCTGGGCGATCGAGATCGAGAGGCCGTTCCAGAGCTCGTCGAACGCGAAGCGCTCCTTGAACTTGAGCCCGGCGGCGGCGGCGTTCTTGCGGAAGGTCTGCTTGTCCTTGCGGGTCGCGGCGAGGTCGCCGCCGTCGGCCAGGGGCGCGCTCGGCAGTTCGACGAACCAGAGCGCGCTGGTGTCGTCGAGAGCGACCTCGCCGTCGGAGGTCGGGAGCGCGCTCTCCGGCGCCAGCTGCTCGACTTGCGAGGCCGCCGGAGCCCCGGCCACGAGGACCAGGAGCGCGCCGAGGGTGAGGGTCATCCATATGCTCTTCATCTGACGTTCTTCTCCTGAGGAAAGGAGGGGCCGTTCGGCCCCGCGAGGCGGTTTCGCCCCGCCCACTCTCCCGGTCGTTGACGACGCCCGAGGGTCGGGCGCCGGAGCTGTAATTGGCAACTTCGGTGCCAGCTGGCCCGCCCGAGCCAACTTCCTCGCGCAAAGCCACTTGCGCCCGAACGCCGGCGCCCGGCGGCCGATCGATCCATCGCCGTTGCACGATATGGTTCACTCCCCGCACGATTTCGTGTAGGGTTTGCGCCCCCGGCCGGAAAGCGAACCGACGCATGCAAAGGACCTCGGCCAAGCCCTCGATCCTCGTGGTCGAGGGAGAGATCCGGGATCCTGGCCGCCTCTCGCGCACCCTCGGAGCGGCGGGCTACGAGGTGCTCGAGGCGGCCGAGCCGCTGCAGTGCTTCGAGCTCCTCGAGGCGGGCGCCTTCGACGTGGTGCTCTGCGACCTCCACCGCCGCGGTCTCGAGCCGGCGGAGTTCGTGGACCGCGTCCGCGCCATTCGCCCCTCCCAGGTGGTGGTGCTGATGGCGTCGGCCGACACCGAGGCCGCGGCGGCCGACGCGCTGGCCTCCGGCGCCTTCCACTACGTGACCCGGCCGCTGCGGCGCGAGGAGCTGCTCCTGACCATGCAGCGGGCGAGCGAGCGGGCGCGGCTGCTGCGGGAGAACCGTCTCCTGCGGCTCGAGGTCGAGGACCGCGACTCGATCGGCAACATCGTCGGCATCCACGGCTCGATGGACGAGCTGCGCCGGCTGGTGCTCAAGGTGGCGCCCACCGCCACGACCGTGATGATCTACGGCGAGAGCGGCACCGGGAAGGAGCTGGTGGCGCGCGCGATCCACCAGAACAGCCCGCGCGCGGCGCGCCCCATGTACGCCATCAACTGCGCTTCGATCCCCGAGTCGCTGCTCGAGTCGGAGCTCTTCGGCTACGAGAAGGGCGCCTTCACCGGGGCCCTGACCCGCAAGAAGGGCCTGCTCGAGGTGGCCACCGGCTCGACCCTCTTCTTCGACGAGGTCGGGGACCTGGCGCCGTCGCTCCAGGGCAAGCTCCTGCGGGCGCTCCAGGAGCGAGCGGTGCGGCGCGTCGGCGGCAGCGAGCAGATCCGGCTCGACCTGCGCATCATCTCGGCCAGCCACCGGGACCTCGCCGGCATGGTGGCGTCCGGCGAGTTCCGCCAGGACCTCTTCTACCGGCTCAACACCTTCCCGGTCAGCATCCCGCCGCTGCGCGATCGGGCCACCGACATTCCGCTGCTCGCCGATCACTTCCTGCGCGAGCTCGCGGCCCGCGAGGGCCGGCCGGCGAAGCGGCTGGCCGACGCCGCCCTGCGCCGCCTCTGCCGGTACCCGTGGCCGGGCAACGTCCGCGAGCTCGCCTCGGCGATCGAGCGCGCCCTGATCCTGGCCGAGGGCGAGCGGATCGAAGAGACCGATCTGCCGCAGGAGGTCCTCGCTCGATCGACGATCCCCGCCGGCGCCGCCGGGGGGCCCAGCCTGCCCGAGGGGGGGCTCGACCTCGCCGAGCTCGAGCGCCGGCTGCTCGTCGAGGCGATGGAGCGCAGCGGCTGGGTGATCGCCCGGGCGGCGCCGCTCGTCGGTCTGACCTACCGCACGATGCAGTACCGCCTCGCCAAGCACGGGATCGTCCGGGCGGACGGGCGCAAGGGAACCCGCTGAGGCGCCCGCCGAGGGGCGCGCTCCCGCCCCTCAGCCGCTGGCGAGCGCCGCGAGCCCCGGAATGATCCGCGCCGCGTTCTCGTAGTAGATCTTCTTCAGCACCCCGTCCGGGAGATCCAGGCCGTACATCCGCCAGAAGGCGTGGCGGCGCCGGTAGTAGGGGAAGTAGTCGTCGGCGGTCTCGAGCACCCGGAAGTAGACCGAGTACTCCTCGGGCGCCCAGGAGTCCTTGCCGAAGAGCACCCGGTCCTGGTAGCGCACGAGCCATTCGCGGGCGAATCGCGGCTGGCGCCCGAGCTCGGCCAGCACCGCTCCGATCTCGGTGTAGACGTTGGGCAGCTCGTCGAGCAGCCGGCCGAGGCGCGCGAGGTCGTTGCCCATCCAGCCGAGGTGGGCGTTGATGAAGGTCGTCTTCGGGTGCCGGCGGAAGACCGCGTGCTGCTCGGCCATGAGCGCTTCCCAGGACGGGTAGAGCGCCGGGTCGCGGTAGCGCTCCGGCCGCTCCATGAGCTCCAGCAGGCGCTCGTTCGAGGCGTCCTTCGGCTGCCAGAAGGGGGCCGGCTCACCGGTGTGGATCAGCACCGGAATTCCCAGCTCCCCGCACTTCGCCCAGATCGGATCGAGCCGCGGGTCGTCCACCGGGATGCGGCGGTCGTCGGCGTCCACGGCGTCGAGGCCCAGGCTCTTGTAGATCTTGAGCCCGCGGGCGCCGGCGGCGACGTCGGCCGCGAGCTCTTCGAGCGCCCGCTCGCCCCAGCCGGGCGAGCCGAAGCCCTCGAGGTCGAGGTTGGTGAAGACGACGAAGCGTCCGGGGGCCGCACGCTCGGCGTTCTCGACCGCGCGCGCGAGGTACTCGCCGTCGCGCAGCGCGAAGCGGAAGCCGCCGTCCGGGTTCTCGATCCGCCGGAAGCCGCGGCCGCTCAAGTTCACCATCACCGCCATGTTCAGCTCGTCCATCGCCGCCACCAGCTCCGCGAGGTCCTGGTCCGGCATCCGGAACTGGTGGTTGTGGACGTCCACGAACGGATACTTCGCCCGGCGGACGGGGTGCTCGGGAACGACGAGCGTCGACGGCGGATCGTAGTCCTGGAAGAGCACCTCCTGGGCGGTCGCCCGGGCGGGCGCGAGCGGCGCCAGCAGAGCCAGCATCAGGGGCGGCAGGAGCGGGGCGGCGGCGGCTCGCTTCATCGCGGTCTCCCTCGCGGGCGCGCCGTCCGGCGGCGGCCGCGAAGCTCCAAGACTACCGCGGGCCGGGCGAGGTAGGATGCGCGCTTCTCCGCCCGGCCCCATGACCAGAGGTCGACTCCCCCTCCGCCTCGCTCTCGTCGCCGCCGCGGCGCTCGCCCTGCTCTCGTCGGCGCGGTGCGGGCGGCAGCGGGTCCCGGCGGTCGATCGCCTCGCCGAACTCGGCTACTCCGTCACCTCCGGCGCCGCTCCCGGCTACGTCGAGGACCGCGCCTGCGCCCTCTGCCACAGCGAGATCTGGACCTCCTATCGCGAGGTCGGCATGGCGCGCTCGTTCTCCCGACCGCGCC
>JBFJMD010000324.1:0-3637 GCA_041634115.1 Thermoanaerobaculia bacterium
ACCGCTTCGAGAGCGTCCAGCCCGCCCACTACGCGACCGGCGGACCCCCGGCCCACGTCCACTACTTCGTCTCCGGCGACGGCTTCCGGTCGCAGGGATTCACCCTCAACTTCGAGGGCGACACGAAGCTGGGCGCGGCGGGCCGCGACGCCTCGGCCAACCCGACCTGGGCCCGCATCCGGCCCGGCCGGCTGGACGAGAACGGCGTCCTCCACGTCCAGCGCGACCTGCGCCTGCGCTGATCCGGAAGCCCGCACCGGTCGAACGTCATCCGGCCGCTCCAATCACGGGGGCGGGGGTCTGCGGTTTTCCTGTACGATTCGGGCAGGAGGTTCCCGCCATGTCCGCACCCAGCACCCGCGGCCGGACGCTCGCTCGCGTCGCGGCCCTGGCGGCGGCATTCGCCGTCGCGACTCCGGTCGGCGCCCAGGCCCCCGACGAGTCCCGCTACCGGCTCGCCTCCGCCCAGGTCGCCAAGGGCGACAAGATGATCGAGCAGGGGGAGCACGAAAAGGCCGAGAAGCTCTATCGCAAGGCGATCGACGTGGAGCCGGCGCTGCCCACCGGCCACCTGGGCCTGGGCGCGGCGCTGGTCGCGCTGCACCGCTTCGACGAGGCCCTGGAGGTCCTGGCCGAGGCCGAGAAGCGCTTCGTCGAGTGGGACGCCGCCACCGCCCGCGCCGACCTCGAGCAGCGCCAGCTCGCCTTCCGCGACACCCAGGAGCTCGAGAGCCTCGCCGGGGCGCGCACCCAGGGGGTTACCCCCTCGGGCCCCGGCGAGGGGACCCCGAAGCGCTTCGACGACCTCGCCGGGCAGCGCGCGGCGACGCAGCAGTTCCTGGCCGCGGAGCGCTGGAAGCTCGAGGAGGTGCGGGCGATCGCGCCGCAGGTCTTCTACCTCGAGGGGATCGCCTACCTGCGCACCGACCGGATGGAGCAGGGGCTCCAGGCGCTCGAGCTCTGCCTGGCGCTCGAACCCGGGCACGGCCTGGCCCACTACAACCTGGCGGTCGGCCTCTTCGGGATGGGGGAGCCGCGGGAGGCCAAGCCCCATCTCGACGCCGCGGTCGCGGCCGGCGTCGAGCCCCACCCGGCGTTCATCGCGGACCTCGAGCGCGCCCTGGGCGGGGGTTGATTCGCGGGCGGGTCGGCCGGGACGGAGCCCGGCCGCGACAACGGCGGGAGGGGCGGCCGGAGGCGGGTCGGGCGGTGCAATCCGGGGTGGTAGAATTCCGAAAAACCGATTTGCGGTCACGTACGACCGGCAAAGGAGGAGGTCATGAAGCTTCGGAGACTCCTGCTACCGATGCTGGCGCTCGCCGTGGTCTCGGCCTGGCTGGCGGCCGGCGGCGGCCCGCTCGCCGCGACCATGGTGCGGGCGGTCAGCCTGGAAGAGGCGGTCGACCTGTCGGAGGCGATCGTCACCGGCACCGTGGTCAAGCAGCGGGCCTACCGCGCCGCCGGCGGCCTGCTGACGGCGGTCACCGTCCGGGTGGACGAGGGCTTGAAGGGCCGGTACCGCGCCGGCGACCGGATCGAGGTCACCGCCTGGGGCGGGGAGCTCGCCGGTCGCAGGCAGGTGGCGCTCGGCGAGGCCGAGTACCGCAAGGGCGAGCGGGTGCTGCTGCAGCTCGAGCGGATCGACGGCCGCTGGCACACGCTGGGCCTGGCGGTGGGGAAGTGGAACGTGGTCCGCGGTCCGGCCGGAATCGAGCACCTGGTTCGCAGCCTCGCCGGGCTCGGGGTGGCGGGAGACCTCGAGATGACCGAGGGCCCGGTGCCGCTCGACGCGTTCCGCGATCTGGTCGAGCTGCGGCGGTCGATCGCCCGCGAAGGGGGCCGGCGATGAGAGCGACGAGACCCCTGCCGATCGCTTGCCTTTCGCTCGCGGCGCTCCTGGCGCTGCCGCTCCCGGCCGCCGCCTTCGACGTGCCGCCGTTCGTCAAGTTCTTCTTCTCGCAGCGGCCGGTGCCGACCGCGATCAACCTCTCCTCGCTGCCCGCCTGCTGCCTGGGGAGCGAGGCCGCCTGGCGGGCCGAGCTCGAGGCGACTCTCGCCCTGGTCCCGAACACCCCGTGCAGCGCCGACAACGGCCTGCGCGGCTCGACCGGCGACCTGCTCTTCACGCCGTTCGAGCTCGTCGACCCGCGGGCGCGCGAGAAGAACGACGGCCGCACGATCGTGCGCTTCAAGAACCAGGGCCAGGTCACCCTCGGGGTGACGACCTTCTGGATCGCCAACGAGACCCAGACCTGCGGCGGCAACGACTTCAACCGCACCGCCGACGCCGACGTGGCGCTCAACAAGCAGGTGCAGTGGGTGAACGCCCCCGGCAGCGGGTTCTGCCCGTCGTCGGTCCACTACAGCCTGCGTTCGACGGCCCTGCACGAGCTCGGCCACGTCGTCGGGCTCGAGCACACCAACGTCGAGAGCGCGCTGATGTTCGCCTTCGGCGACGCCTGCGACTTCACCAAGGAGACGTTTCAGCCGGACGACCAGGCGCAGTTCGACTACGCCTACGGCTGCGAGGACGCGAGCTGCCAGCCCGGCGGGGCGGGCGAGCCGGTGGAGTCGAAGTGCAAGGACGGGATCGACAACGACGGCGACGGCCTCGTCGACTGCGCCGACCCGGACTGCGCCAACCGCGGCTTCTGCCGCTGAGCGCGGGGGACGGGCTCGGCGAGAACCGCGCCCGTCCCCGCGTCGGTCCGGCACCCGTCTGCCGGTCGCCATCCGACCCGGTGGCGGGCGGTAGACTCCGCCGATGCCGGTGCGCCTTCGTCAGCTCGTCGGTCGGCTGCTCCTCGTCGGCGGCGCGATCGGCCTCACCCTGGCCCTGGCGGAGGGCGCGCTGCGGCTCGCCGGCTACAACTACACGCCGCTCGCGATCGAGACCCGGCAGGAGCTCGCCGAGCGCTCGCGGGTCGCGCGCGGCGACGCCCGCGGCTACCACGCCTTCGAGGACGAGAGCTTCACCTACGACCCGCGGCTGATCTGGCGGCCGCGGCCGGGCCGCTCCGTGTTCAACGCGCAGGGCTACCGCGGCCCCGAGCTGGCGGCGAAGAAGGCGCCGGGCGAGGTGCGGGTGCTGGCGGTCGGCGATTCGAACACGCTCGGCTGGGCGGGCGCCAACGGGGCGAACTGGCCCGGCTACCTGGGCGAGCTCTTCGCGGAGACCGACCCCCGGATCCGGGTGGTCAACGCCGGGGTCTGGGGCTACACGGTCTTCCAGGGAGAGCGCAGGTTGGAAGAAGCGCTGGCGCTCGAGCCGGACGTGGTCCTGGTGAGCTTCGGCAGCAACGACGCCCATCCGGTCTCGCTGCCGGACCGGGAGTTCGCGCGGCTCTCGCGCGGGGCGCTGCCGGCGGCGCTGTCGAGGCTCAAGCTGGTCCAGGCGCTCTTCGCCTTCGCCGACCGGCGGACCGGGCCGGAAGCGCCGGCGGCGGCGACGGCGACGGCGGCGCGGACCCACCGGGTGCCGCTCGCCGAGTACCGGGAGGCGCTCGACCGCATCGTCGAGATGGGGGATCGGCGCGGCTTCGACCGGGTGTTCCTGACCCGCCCCTACCTGGGCGGTTCGACCGACCCGGGGTCCTGGAAGACCTTCGCCCCGGGCTATCGGGAGGCGACGGTCGAG
>JBFJMD010000325.1:0-3626 GCA_041634115.1 Thermoanaerobaculia bacterium
CCTGCAGATCCTCGCCCGCCCCGACGTCTACGCCCGCTTCCATCCGCCGGGACAGGGGGGCGCCGGGGCGCCGGCGTGAGGTCGAACGGGCGGGGTCGGAGCGCCGAGAGCGGGAGCCGGAGGACGATCTCCGCGATCGTCGCGGCAACGGCGCTCGCGGCGGCTTCGGCCCTCGCCGCGCCGACCTCGGCGCCCGCAGACGGCGGTGCGGGCGGCAGCGCCGGGCCGGCGGGTCTGCGCGCGGCGGACCGGGTGCGGCTCGCGGAGGCCTTCCGGCTGGCCGAGGTCTGCGGCGACGAGGTCTGGCCGGGCTGGGACGCGGCGCCCTTCGAGCTGCTGCTGGTGACCGAAGAGCGCGAGCTGCTCTTTCGCCCGAGCGAGCGCCCGGCGGGCCTCGAGGAGATCGGCCGCGACCCGGGTCTGGGCGGCCCGATCCTCTCCCGGGAGCGGCAGTTCCCGCCGAACCTGCTGGCGACCTTTCCGGCGTTCGGCCCGACCCCGACGATCGTCGTCGGCACCGCGGAGGCGACCGGCGCCGGCTCGACGCAGTGGGTCGTCAAGGTCCTCCACGAGCACTTCCACCAGCTCCAGATGTCCTCCCCCGGCTACTACGAGGAGTCGGACGCGCTGGGGCTCGCCGACGGCGACGACCAGGGGCAGTGGATGCTCGACTATCCGTTCCCCTACGACTCGTCCGAGGTGGGCGAGCGCTACGCCGCGCTGTCTTCGGAAGTCGCGCGGCGCCTGGAGCGCGCGCCCGGCGAAGCCGCCGCCGACCTCGAGGGCCTCTGGTCGCTGCTCGGCCGCCTGCGGGAATCGGTCTCCGAGAAGGACTACAACTACCTCTCCTTCCAGCTCTGGCAGGAGGGCGTCTCCCGCTACGTCGAGCTCGAGGTCGCCGAGTGCGCGGCGTCGCGCTTCGAGCCCTCGACCCCGTTCCGGGAGCTCGCCGACTTCGAGAGCTTCTCCTCCTTTGCCACGAGGCTGCGGGAGTCGGTCCTCGAGGGGCTGCGCGCGCCCTCCCTGGCCGAGGAGCGGAGGGTCGCCTTCTACGACCTCGGCGCCGGCATCGCCCTGCTGCTCGACCGCGCCGGCGCCGATTGG
The DNA here is from genome assembly GCA_041634115.1 of Thermoanaerobaculia bacterium. Classification (GTDB taxonomy): domain Bacteria; phylum Acidobacteriota; class Thermoanaerobaculia; order Multivoradales; family JAHEKO01; genus JBFJMD01. The sequence goes on from JBFJMD010000325.1 coordinate 1,105, forward strand.
AAGCGGCGCTACCTGCAGCGGAAGTTCTTCCTGGACGCCTACGGCGAGCGCTGAAGCGACGGAGCCGGCCGCCGGCCCGGGACGCCGCCGGCCGCGGGCGCTGTGGGATACTTCTGGCGCGCCGGCGCTGATTGGCGCCGGAGAAACCGACCATGTCCGCCGACCAGCCGACCAACGAGACCGAAAGGCTCGAAGAGCTGCGCGGGTACGAGATTCTCGACACGATGCCCGAGCAGGCCTACGACGACATCACCCTGCTGGCGTCGGAGATCTGCGGCACTCCGATCGCCCTCGTCAGCCTGGTCGACGACGGCCGACAGTGGTTCAAGTCGCGGGTCGGCCTGGAGGCGACCGAGACCCCCCGCGACCTCGCCTTCTGCGCCCACGCCATCCTCGAGCCGACCGACCTGCTGGTCGTCACCGACGCCCAGCGCGACGAGCGATTCGCCGACAACCCGCTGGTCACCGGCGACCCGAAGATCCGCTTCTACGCCGGGGCGCCGCTGGTGACCTCCAAGGGCAACGCCCTGGGCACTCTCTGCGTGATCGACCGCGAGCCGCGCGAGCTGGACCCCGGCCAGACGAAGGCGCTGCGGGCGCTGTCCCGGCAGGTGATGGCCCAGCTCGAGCTGCGCAGGAGCGTGGCCGACCTCGAGCGCCACGAGCGGCGGCTGGAGGAGTACCAGAAACAGCTCGAGCGCAAGAACGCGCAGCTCGCGGTGCTGAGCCGCACCGACGCCCTCACCGGCTTGAAGAACCGCCGGGCGTTCCTCGAGCGCATGGAAGAGCAGCTCGAGCGCCTGAAGCGCTACGCGACGCCGTTCTCGCTCGCCCTCATCGACGTGGACCACTTCAAGACGTACAACGACACCTTCGGGCACCTGGCCGGGGACGGGGTGCTGGCGGGGATCGCCGACCTGCTGAGCCGGGAGGCGCGGGGCGCCGACTTCGTGGCCCGCTACGGCGGCGAGGAGTTCGCGATCATCCTCGACAACACCGAAAGCGACGGCGCCCGGGTGCTGGCGGAGCGGTTCCGCAAGGCGGTCGAGCGATCCACCTGGGAGCACCGGGAGGTGACGGTGAGCGTCGGGGTGGCGAGCTGCGCGGACGCCGACGCCGACGTCGCCGGCGTGATCGCGGCCGCCGACCGCGGGCTCTACCGGGCCAAGAGGGAGGGCCGCAACCGGGTCGCTCGGGGATAGCCGCTCCCGGGCGAATCGCCGTATGATCGCCGGGGCCGCGGCGAGCATCGCGGCGGCCATGCCGGCCCGAGCTCGGCTCGTGGCCAGGAGATCCGGCAAATGCCGTTCACGAGGACTCCCGAGGCTTCCACGCTGCTGCCTGCGCTGGTCTTCGGGATCGCGCTGACGGCGGCGTGCCAGTCCCCCGTCGCCGAGGACTCCCCCGGAGGGTGGCCGCAGTTTCGCGGCCCCGCCGGGCAGGGTGTCTCGAACGAGAGCCCCCTGCCCGAGCGCTGGGGGCCGGAAGACGGCTCCATCCGCTGGAAGACGCGCATTCCGGGCGCCGGCAACTCGTCGCCGATCGTCGCCGGTGAGCTCGCCTTCGTGACCACGACCTACGCGGAGCGCGAGGACAACCGGCACAAGATGAAGTACCGCAAGTGGGTCAAGCGGGTCGTCCTCGCCCTCGATCTCGCGGACGGGCGGATTCGCTGGGAGACCGAGCTCTACGACGGCCCCACCGCGAAGCGGCACTGGCTCAACACCGGCGCCGCACCGACGCCGGCCACCGACGGCGAGAGGGTCTACGTGCTCTTCGACTCCAGGCTGACCGCGCTCGACCTCGAAGGCCGGGTGCTGTGGTCGACCGATCTCGAGCCCGACCACTTCGAGCACTCGCACTACGGCGTGGCGAGCTCTCCGGTCCTCACCGAGCGCGCGGTGATCGTCCAGCAGGACAAGGAGGAGGCCGAGTCGGGCGACTCGGGCTGGATCGCCGCGCTGGACAAGAAGACGGGCGAGACCCTGTGGCGCAGCGAGTGGAAAGACACCTGCTGCTCGTACACCACGCCGATCTTCTATCGCAACGGGCGGCGCCGGGAGCTGCTCAGCACGCTCTCGGGCCGGGTCGTCTCCTACGACCCGGAGACCGGCGAGGAGCACTGGAGCGTGGAGCATCCGAACATCCAGACGGTGCCCAGCATGGTCGCGGGAGATTCCCGATTCCTGGTCCCCGGCGCCATCCACAGTCGCGCGCTGGCGGTCTTCCGGCTGGCGGACGGGGCGGCCCGGCCGGAGCCGGTCTGGACGAGCCCGCGGGGTGCGTCGGAGATCGCCTCGCCGGTCCTCTACAGCGGGAAGCTGATCGGCCTCGCCGAAGGCGGGGTGCTGACCGCCCTCGATCCGAAGACCGGAGAGATCGAGTGGCGGGAGCGTCTGCCGAGCGGCAACTATCACGCCTCTCTGGTCGCCGGCGACGGCAAGGTCTACGCCCTCAATCTGGAAGGGCTCACCTGCGTGGTGGACGTCGAAAGGAAAAGGGACAGGGTGATCTCCGAGAGC
>JBFJMD010000326.1:0-3614 GCA_041634115.1 Thermoanaerobaculia bacterium
AGCTTCTCGAGGGCTTGCTTTTGTTTCTGAGTTGGCACTTTCCAGCCTCCCTTCTACGGTCGGGGTCGGGCCGGAAAGCTCACCGTCTCAGCAGAGATTGCAGAACTCCCGCGGAATCGGACCTTCCGCCGCGGCGTCGCTCGACCGATGCTCGGATCTCTGCCGTGAGCATTCACGCGCCATGCTCCCAGCACAATACCTGCCGGGGTGGCAGTCGAGGCCGCCCGAAAGGACGGCGGCTGAATAACCGCTAGCCGAGCAGATCGGACAACGGGCGGTAGGGCCGGCCGAGGGACTCGGCCACCGGCCGGCAGGTGATCTCGCCCCGGTAGGTGTTGACGCCGGCGAGCAGGCCGGGGTCGGCGGCGGTGGCCTCGGCGACGCCGCGCTCGGCCAGCGCGAGGGCGTAGGGCAGGGTGGCGTTGACCAGCGCGAAGGTCGAGGTGCGGGGGACGGCCCCCGGCATGTTGGCCACGCAGTAGTGGACGATGCCGTCGACCTCGTAGACCGGCTCGGAGTGGGTCGTGGGCCGCGTGGTCTCGAAGCAGCCGCCCTGGTCCACCGAGACGTCGACGATCACCGAGCGCGGCTTCATGCCGCCGAGCATCGCCCGGGTGATGAGCTTGGGGGCGGAGCGGCCGGGAATCAGTACGGCGCCGATCAAGACGTCCGCCCGCGCCAGCGCCGCGTGCAGGTTGTGGTAGTTGCTGGCGAGCGTCACGACTTCGCCGTGGAAGAGGTTGTCGAGGAAGCGCATGCGCTCGCCGTTGGTCTCGAGGATCGTCACCCGGGCGCCGAGGCCGAGGGCGATCTTGGCGGCGTTCAGGCCCACGATGCCGCCGCCGATGATGACGACGTCGCCGGGGGGCACCCCGGGCACGCCGGAGAGCAGCGTGCCGCGACCGCCGAGCGGCCGCTGCAGGTAGTTGGCCCCCATCAGCACCGCCATCCGGCCCGCCACCTCGGACATCGGCGTCAGCAGCGGCAGGCCCGAGCCCCGCGGGTCGGTGATCGTCTCGTAGGCGATGCCGGTGACCCGGCGCCGGAGCAGCGCGTCGGTCAGCTCCGGCAGCGGCGCCAGGTGCAGGAAGGTGAAGAGGATCTGGCCGTCCTGGAGCAGCTCGTACTCGGAGGCGATCGGCTCCTTGACCTTGACGACCATCTCGGAGCGCTCCCAGACCGAGCGCGCGTCGGGCGCCAGCTCGGCGCCGGCCGCGGCGTACTCCTCGTCCGTGATGCCGCTCCCCTCCCCCGCCGAGCGCTCGACCAGGACGGCGTGCCCGCCCTCGACCAGGGCGTGGACCCCGGCCGGGATCATGCCGACCCGGTATTCGTGGTTCTTGACTTCTCTGGGGATGCCGACGATCACGGCGGGGTCCGCGTCAGGAGCCTGCGGTGCGCGCGGGCTCGCCGACCGCCGCGGGCGCGGCCTCGCCGCTCATCTCCACCTTGCCCTTGAAGAAGGCGCCGTCGATGATGATCACCCGCGGCGCGATGACGTCGCCCTCGACGTGGCCGTCGGCCAGGATCTCGACCCGCTCGAGGCCGCGGACGTTGCCGATGATCTTGCCGCTGACGCGCACCGTGCGCGCGTGGATCTCGCCCTTGACGATCCCCGAGCTGCCGATCACCACGCTGGTGTCGAGCTGCACCCGGCCGTCGATCTCACCCTCGACGACGAGGTCGGTCTTGCCGGTGATCTCTCCCTTGATCTTCGAGCCGGTCGAGATCTGGGTCGTGTTGCCGCCGCTGGGCGGGGCGCTCGGTTCGTTTCGCATGGCTCTGGGCTCCGGGTGGGTTGGTGGAAGGCGTCGGATCGGCGGCGGATTCTGGAGCGGGCAACGGGACTCGAACCCGCGACATCAAGCTTGGGAAGCTTGCACTCTACCAGCTGAGTTATGCCCGCTTGCCGCTTCCGGGGCGCAGGAAATCTAGCCGACCCCCGGGCGAGCGTCAAGTGAAAGCCTCCACTTGCACTCCGGTTCGCGGGCGCTATACTGGGTTCGAGATGTCGGGAGACACCCTCTATTTCTTCCCGGACGTCGAGTTGACGGAGACGGAGCTGCGCGGCATCCTCGCCGACGGCCCGCCCGAGCGGCGCGCCTGGGCGGTCTCCCATCTGCTGCGCTACGCCCAGTGGGACGACATCTGGAAGTTCGTGACCCGCGAAGAGGTGCGCGAGATGTTCCCCGAGCTCGACCTGCCCGAGAACCTGCGGCAGGCCTGGGGCCGGATGCTCAAGGTCGAGGCCCCCGTCAGCTAGTCAGCCGGGCCCGCGCCCCGTCACGAAGATCACCTCGAAGAGCTTCGGCCAGAGCTTGCCCGTGAGATAGAACGTCTCGCGGCCCTCGTCGTAGGCGATGCCGTTCAGCACCTGCTCGCTCGTGCGCGCCGAGCGCGCGAGCAGGCCGGAGGCGTCGATGGTGGCGACGACCTCGCCGCTCTGCGGATCGATGCGCACGATCGTGTCGGTCTGGTAGACGTTGGCGTAGATCCAGCCCTCGGCGCACTCGAGCTCGTTGAGCATCGGCAGCGGCCGCCCGGCGAGGGTGACGGTGACCGTGCGCGCCGGCGAGAAGTCGGCCGGGTCGAGGAAGGCGAGCCGGTCGCCGCCGTCGCTCATCACCAGGTGTGGGGCCGCGTAGCAGAGCCCCCAGCCGTCGCCCGAATAGCCGCGCGAGCCGACCCGCTCGAAGGTCTCGAGGTCCCAGACGAAGGCGGTCCGCTCGCGCCAGGTGAGCTGGATGAGCTCGCCGCCCACCCGCGCCAGCCCCTCGCCGAAATAGGTCGCCTCGAGGTCGACCCGGCGCTCGACCGCGCCGGTCTCCGGATCCACCCGGCGCAGGCTCGAGCGGCCGTAGCCGCCGGTGCTCTCGTAGAGCCGCCCGTCGTGCCAGACGAGCCCCTGGGTGTAGGCGTCGCTCTGGTGGGGGCGCTCGGAGAGGACGCGCACCCGCAGCGCGAGCGGCGCCGGGCCCGCGGCCGGGCCCGATCCGGCCGGGGCCGCCCCGGCCGCCCGGCCCGCGCGGCCCACCACCTCCTCCGAGCTCGCTTCCGCCGGCGCCGGGGCGGCCTCCCGCGCCCGGCCGCGGGCGAGCGCCCAGGCGAAGGCGGCGGCGAAGATCGCGACCGCGACCGCCGGCCAGGCGAGCCGCCGGAGCGGGAAGCTCATTCCGCCGGCCCGGCGGGACCCGCGGAGCCGGCGGCGCCGCGGGTCGCCCGGCGCCAGAGCAGCCAGCCGAGGCCGGCGAAGACCGCGGTGGCGATCCCCGGAGCGGCCGCGCCCGCCCAGTCGAAGCCCCAGCCCTCCGGCGCCTTCCCGGCGTAGAAGGCGTAGGCCGCGATGCCGACGCCGAGCAGCCCCTCGCCGCCGACCAGGCCGGAGCCGAAGAGGATCCCCCGCTCCCGGCGATCGGCGGCCGCGTCCGGGCTCGCCGCCCGTCGCTCCGCCAGCCAGCGCAGGGCGCCGCCGAAGAAGACCGGGACCATCGTCGAGACCGGCAGGTAGACGCCGACCGCGAAGGGCAGGCTGGGGATCTTCAGCGCCTCGGCCGCGAGGGCGAGGGCGGCGCCGATCGCCACCAGGCCCCAGGGAAGCGAGCTCTGCAGCACCC
>JBFJMD010000327.1:0-3599 GCA_041634115.1 Thermoanaerobaculia bacterium
CAGGATCCGTTTCAACTCGCGCTCGATCTTCACGGGATCGCGCTCGCTGGTCAGCCCCAGCCGGTTCGTCAGCCGCGTGACGTGAGTGTCCACCGGGATCGCCGGCTGGCCGAACCAGGTGCCCAGCACGACGTTCGCCGTCTTGCGCCCGACTCCGGGGAGCGTTACCAGGGCGTCCATCTCGGACGGCACCTCGCCGCCGTGCTCTTCCACCAGGGCCTGCCCGAGACCCTGGAGCGAGCGCGCCTTGTTGCGGAAGAAGCCGGTGGTGCGGACCATCTCTTCGAGCTCGCCGATCTCGGCCGCGGCGAGCGCCGCGGCGTCGGGGAAGCGGGCGAAGAGCGCCGGCGTGACCTGGTTGACGCGCTCGTCGGTGCACTGCGCCGAGAGGATGGTCGCGACGAGGAGCTGCAGCGGATCGCGGTGCTCGAGCGCGCAGTGGGCGTCGGGGTGCTCGCGCCGCAGCCGCGCGAGCAGCGTCTGCACCCGCCCGCGGCGCGCCCGCTTCGACTCGCGGCGGGCGGCGGCGGGGGTCAGCCGGCGCCTGCCGGCGGCGCCGGAGCGTCCGCCGGCGCTCATTGCTCGAAGGCGCGGACGAGCCAGTTCACCGCCGCCATCACCAGCCCGCCGAGGATCGCCGGTCCGCAGCCGTGGACGGTGAGGCCGTCGAGGAAGAGGGCCGCCAGCCACAGCATCGCGCCGTTGATGACGAGGAAGAAGAGCCCCAGCGTGAGCACGATGAACGGCAGCGCGAAGAGGATCGCGAGCGGCTTGACCAGCAGGTTGATCAGCCCGATCGCCAGCCCGGCGAGGAACAGGTAGAGGAGCCCCCCCTCGAACTCGATCCCCGGCACCACGTAGGCGGCGACCAGCAGGCCGAGGGCGTTGACGGTGACCTGCAGCAGCGCGCGCATCGGGGAGGCTCGGCGCCGGGGTCAGTTGGTGGCGCTGTCGCCGCCGCGCGGGGTCCACGAGGGCAGCGAGCCGGGATCGACGCCGACCGATTCCAGCGCCGCCGCCCAGGCTTCGGCGGCATCGCCGACGAAGAGCAGCTCCTCCGACACCGGGGCGGTCAGCCAGTCGTTGCGCAGGATCTCCTCGACGAGCTGCCCCTGCCCCCAGCCGGCGTAGCCGAGGAAGAGCCGGAAGAGGCGCGTCGGCCGGGCGGCGAGCTGGGCCAGGTCGCCGACGTGCTGGGTCATGCGCAGCCCGGGATAGACCTCGGTGGTGGTCTCTTCGAGGGTCGGCGAGCTGTCGAGGGTCGAGGAGTCGAGGTCGAACAGGACCGAGCCGAGCTGCGGCTGCACCGGCCCCCCGAAGAAGGCGAGCGGGCTGTCCTTGCCCTGCCAGGTGATCTCCATCCCCTGCAGGATGTCCGAGACCCGGATCTCGGTGGGACGGTTGGCGATGAAGCCGAAGCTGCCTTCCTCGGTGTGGTGGATCAGCAGCACCACGCTGCGGTGGAAGAACGGGTCGAGGACCTGCGGCATGGCGACCAGCAGGACGGGGGCGGTGAGGTCCGAATCGGCGTCAGACATGATCTCGGGCGGACCCGGCGCCCGCTGCCCGCCGGCGGCGGCACAAAAGGAAACGGGTCACGCCTGGGGCGCGACCCGCGGAGCAACCGGGATGGTTGCGGGGGCAGGATTTGAACCTGCGACCTTTGGGTTATGAGCCCAACGAGCTACCAGACTGCTCCACCCCGCGTCAGTGCCGGACGGCGTCGCCGCCGCCCGAAGAAAAAATGATTTCACAAGCGGGGGGACCTGTCAAACCGCGGGCCGGGGTGGTGGCGTCGCCGCCCCAATAGCTATACCCTTGGCGCGATGTTCGAGATCGAAGAGATCGCGGCGCGGGAGATCCTCGACTCGCGGGGCAATCCCACGATCGAGGTGGACTGCCTGCTCGCCGGTGGCGCCTTCGGCACCGCGGCGGTGCCCTCGGGCGCCTCGACCGGCAGCCGCGAGGCGCTCGAGCTGCGCGACGGCGGCGAGCGCTACGGAGGCAAGGGGGTGCGCTCGGCGGTGGCCCACGTCAACGACGAGATCGGCCCCGAGCTGGCCGGCGTCGACGCCCGCGACCAGGCGCTGGTGGACCGCCTGCTCGTCGATCTCGACGGCACCGAGACGAAGCGGCGGCTGGGCGCCAACGCCACGCTCGGCGTCTCGGTCGCGGTCGCCAAGGCGGCGGCCGCGGCGGCGGGCCTGCCGCTCTACGCCTACCTCGGCGGACCGGGGGCGACGGTGCTGCCGGTGCCGCTGCTCAACGTCGTCAACGGCGGCGCCCATGCCGACAACTCGATCGACATCCAGGAGTTCATGCTCGCGCCGATCGGCTTCGACTCCTTCTCCGAGGCGCTGCGGGCCGGGGTGGAGACCTACCACGCCCTCAAGTCGGTGCTCAAGGAGCGCCGCCTGTCCACCGCCATCGGCGACGAGGGGGGCTTCGCGCCCGACCTCGGCGGCAATCGGGAGGCCCTGGATCTGCTGGTGGAGGCGATCGAGCGGGCCGGCTACGAGCCCGGGCGCGAGGTCGTGCTCGCCCTCGACGTGGCCGCCAACGAGCTGGCCGTCGGCGGCCCCGACGACCCGCCCCGCTACGCCCTCGCGGGCGAGGGCCGCGAAGGGCTCGCCAGCGGCGACCTCGTCGCCCTGTACGCCGAGTGGCTCGAGGCCTACCCGCTGGTCTCGATCGAGGACGGGCTGGCGGAGGGCGACCGCGGCGGCTGGCGCGAGCTCACCGAGCGGCTGGGCTCGCGGGTGCAGCTCGTCGGCGACGACCTCTTCGTCACCAACCCCGAGATCCTCGCGGAGGGGATCGCCGACGGCCTCGCCAACGCGCTGCTGGTCAAGCTCAATCAGATCGGCACGATCACGGAGACCCTGGCCGCCGTCGAGCTGGCCAAGAAGAGCGGCTACGCGAACGTGATCAGCCACCGCTCGGGGGAGACCGAGGACACGACGATCGCCGACCTGGCGGTGGCCACCCGCGCCGGCCAGATCAAGACCGGCGCCCCCTGCCGCAGCGATCGGGTGGCCAAGTACAACCGCCTGCTCAGGATCGAGGAGGAGCTGGAAGGGGTCGCGTTCTACCCGGGAGAGGCCGCCTTCCCCCGCCACTCGAGGTGACGAGCGCCCGGGGCGGCGCGGCCGCCCACCCCTTCCGTTCCCTCCTCGGCGTCGCCGCCATCGCCCTGGCCGTCCTGCTCGGCTTCGCCGGCCTGCGGGGCTGGGGCGAGCTGGCGGAGGCGCGGGCCCGCCGGGAGCGGCTCGAGACGACCCTGGAGGAGACCCGCCGCCGGATCGAGGCGCTGGAGCGCCGCAACCGGGAGCTGGAGACGAGCCCCGCCGCGCTCGAGCGGCTGGCGCGCGAGGAGCTGGGCATGGTCCGCCCGGGCGAGGTCGTGCTGCTGCTCGAGCCCGAGCCGGCCGCGTCGGCCGCCGCCGTCGGGGTCAGCCCGTCGGCGGGCCCGGCGACCCCGCCCGCCCCGGTTCCGCCGACTGGGCGGCCTTGATCCGGTCGCCCCGGGCCAGCGTCGACTTCAGCACCGGCGGCGTCACCAGGGTGGTGACGATCACCATGATCACCACCGCCGAGAA
>JBFJMD010000328.1:0-3550 GCA_041634115.1 Thermoanaerobaculia bacterium
ACCAGGCGCTCGGCGGAGCCCTCCACCAGCAGGCGGTCGCCCCCCTCGATGACCGTGTCGCCGTCCGGCGCCAGGCGGGTCCTGCCGCCGCGCTGGACGCCCAGCACGTTGAGGCCGAGCACCGCCCCCAGACGGCTCTCGGCCAGGCTCTTGCCGGCGAGCCGCGAGTCGGGCGGCACGACCACGATCCGGAGCAGCTCGCCGAGCTCGTAGAGGCGGCTCAGGTCCTCGTCGCCGCCCGCGCCCCGGCGCAGGTCGCCCCGCAGCGGCAGCAGGCGGCGCCCGACGACGACCATGAAGACGACCCCCGCCAGGACGACCACGAGCCCGACCGGGGCGAAGTCGAACAGGCCGAAGGGCTCGAGGCCGTGCTCGCGCAGCGCGTCGGCCACCAGGATGTTGGGCGGGGTGCCGATGAGCGTGGTCAGGCCGCCGAGCAGGCAGGCGTAGGAGAGCGGGATCAGCAGCTTCGACGGCGCCTGGCCGGTGCGGCGCGCGAGGTCCATCACCACCGGCAGCAGCAGCGCCGCCACCCCGACGTTGTTCATGAAGGCCGAGAAGAAAGCCGCGGTGATCATGAGACCGACGATCAGCCGCACCTCGCCCGAGCCCATCAGCCTCAGGATCTGGTTGCCGAGCATGGTGGCCACTCCGGTCCGCTGCAGGCCGCCGCTCAGGATGAACACCGCCCAGACCGTGATCACGGCCGGGTTGCTGAAGCCGGACAGCGCCTCGCGCGGGCCGACGAGCCCGGTGAGCGCCACCGCCAGCAGCACCAGGAGCGCCACGATGTCGTTGCGCACCCACTCGGTGACGAACAGCACCAGCGCCGCCGCGACGATGGCGAGGACGAGGGCGATCTCGACGGTCACGGGTGGCTAGAGAGGGCGAGGGTCCGAGGCCGAGGCCGATCCTACCAGCGCCGGGTGCGGGCTCCTCGGCGGTACCGCTCGCCGCCGCCGCCTCGAGGCCGCCGTCGCACCACTCGGCGCTCCAGTAGGATGGCCGCCGGCCGGCGATGACCCCGATCCGCGACCTTCCGCTCAAGCTGCGCGTGCTCCACCGCGCCTGGCGCACCCGAGTGCGCGCCGACCCGGCGCAGGTCCGCTTCATCCTGCGTCACCTGGAGCCGGGGGACGTCGCCGTCGACGTGGGCTCGCACAAGGGGGGCTTCACCTACTGGATGCGCCGAGCCGTCGGCCCCACCGGCCGGGTCTACGCCTTCGAGCCGCAGCCCGAGTCGGCCCGCTACCAGCGCCGCGTCGCGCGCGCCCTCGCACTCGACAACGTCGTCGTCGAGACCCTCGCCCTGTCGTCCGGCCGCGGCACCGCCACCTTCAGCGCCGTGCCCGGGGGCTTCCACGCCGGCGGCCGCCTCGGGCCCACGCAGCCGGCGGCCGGCGAGATCTCTTTCGAGGTGCGGACCGAGACGCTCGACCACTACTTCGAGAGCGCGCGGCGGCCCGTCGCCCTGATCAAGATCGACGCCGAGGGGCACGAGCGCGAGATCCTGCGCGGGGCCCGCCGCATCCTGACCGAGGACCGGCCCTTCCTGGTCTTCGAGTGCGAGCGGCACCGCCACCCCGGCCACACCATCCGGCCGATCCTGGACTCGGTGGTCGAGCTGGGCTACTCCGGCAGCTTCATCCAGCGCTCGAAGCTGGTGGACCTCTCGCGCTTCGACGAGGAGTCGCACCAGGTCGGCGCCCCGACCGACGCCATCAACTTCGCCTTCTCCCCGCTCCCGTCGCGAGCCTCACGCGACGGCCGCGCCGGGCGGCCCGTCGCCGGTCAACCGCGCTCGGCCTAGACGTCCACCGAGAGCCTCAGGTACCAGAAGCCGCCGTTGAAGCCGAACGGAGACGTGAGCGAGTTGACCACGCCCAGGAACTGCAGGACTCCGTCCTGCTCGGCCCCCGGCAGCGTGTCGAAGACGTTCTCGCCGCCGATGGCGAACGAGTAGCGGCCGCCGAACTTGAACGAGGCCTCGAGGTCGACGAGGATCTCCGCGTCGTAGGACGAGGCGTCGCTGGCGTCGCCGGGGCTGAACAGCCCGCCGGTGGACTTCCAGTCCCCGTAGCGGTTGGCGCGAACGTGGCCGGCGAACATCTTGCCGCTGTCGTAGCTCAACGTCACGGTCGACCGCTGCTCGGGCACCTGGTTCTCCAGGTCGAAGACCCGCGAGACGTTGATCGTGCCCGGCGCGACGTTGGAGACCTCCTGCTCGTTGTAGTTGTGACGCAGATCCAGGGTGAGGAGGCCTTCGGCCACCTGGAAGAGCCGGGTGACCACCAGATCGATGCCGGTGATGTCGGAGTCGTAGGCGTTGCTGAAGAAGTTGGCCAGGCTCCCCAGGAGGAGCTCGGGGTTGGTCACGCCCGCGGCCCGCAGCCGGGGGAGATCCGCCTCGGTGATGGTGTTGTTCTGCAGCGCCAGCCGGTCCTCGATCTCGATGTTGTAGAAGTCCAGCGTGAAGCTGGTCTGGGCGTTCGGCGACGCCACGAAGCCGATGGTGAAGCTGGTCGAGTCCTCGGGCTCGAGCGCGATGGAGCCCAGCGCCCGGGCGACCGGATGGTCCACCGGATAGACGCCGCTCGGAATCAGGTTGCCGCTGGCGTCCGCGCTGGTGGTGACGTTCAGGGTGTTGACCTGCCCCGGCGTCGGCGCCCGGAATCCGGTGTTGGCGGTTCCCCGCAGGGCGAACGTGTCCGTGACCTCGAAGCGTCCCGAGAGCTTCCAGTCGAACGTCGAGCCGAACACGTCGTACTCTTCGAAGCGCACCGCGAGGCCGGCGGAGAAGCGATCGGTGAAGTTCCCCTCCAGGTCGACGTAGCCGGCGTAGCTCTCGCTGCCGAAGCTACCGGCCGAATCGACCGGGAATCCCTGGAAGCCGTCGGAGCCGAGGCCGAAGATCGCCGCCGTGGGACCGGCCACCCTCGACGCGATGTCGCCCGCCCCGATCTTGTAGGTCTCGTCCCGGAACTCGAAGCCGAAGGCCAGGTTGAGCGGCGTCGTCAGGAACTCGACGTCGAAGGGCTTAACGAAGTCCGCGTTGAAGCTGGTCTCCTCCTGGGTCAGGGTGCCGGGCCGGAAGGAGGTCGGCGACAGGGCGCCCAGGCTCGGGTTGATGGTCTCCGAGAGCGTGTAGTCCACCTCGTTCTCCGCCAATCGGACCCGCGCGTCCCAGTTGAGGCCGCCGCCCGTCTCGCCCCGGAGACCGACCACCAACCCGAAGTCGGTGATGTCGGCGCCGAAGTTCGGGTTGTAGCCGCCGGGGAACAGGGTGAAGATGGGATTGCGCAGCACGAAGCCGCTCGGGCTCGACGCATCCGGCACCAGGTAGTCGGCCGGGTTCAGCCCCTGCGCCCGGATGCTGTCGACCAGCGCCTGGGGCGCGGGGTCGGGCAGGAAATCGCCGTCCGCGTCCCGCTGCAGGGTCGTGCGGGCGTTGAACTCGAACTCGGGGTCGAGCACCGGTCCGCGATAGAAGAAGTCGGAGATCGTCTCGTTCTCCAGGTAGCTGGCGTTCCAGTAGAGGTCGACGCTGTCG
>JBFJMD010000329.1:0-3544 GCA_041634115.1 Thermoanaerobaculia bacterium
CTCGGCGGCTGGCTCGAGGGGCGCGCCGTCTTCCTGGTCACGACGCCCCGCGTCGCGGCGCTCCACGGAGACGCCCTCGAGCCGCTCCTGGCGCGGGCGGCGCGGCGGGCGCGGATCGAGGTGGAGGAGGGCGAGGCGGCGAAGGGCCTCGCCACCGCGACGCGGCTCTGGGAGGAGATGCTCGCGGGCGGCGGCAAGCGCGACAGCCGGGTCGTCGCCTTCGGCGGCGGCAGCGTCTGCGACCTGGCCGGGTTCGCCGCCGGCGCCTTCCTGCGCGGCGTCGAGGTGGCCCACGTGCCGACCACGCTGCTGGCGCAGGTGGACGCCGCGATCGGCGGCAAGACCGGGGTCAACCTGCCGGGGGCGAAGAACGCGGTGGGGCTCTTCCACCACCCCAGCATGGTGGTCTGCGACACCTCGCTGCTCGCCACCCTCGAGGCCGCCGAGGTGCGCTCCGGGCTGCTCGAGTGCGTGAAGATGGCGATCGTGCTCGACGCCGACCTGCTGGCCGTCCTCGAGCGCGACCTCGAGCGCCTCCTCGCCGCGGATCCGGAGACGCTGGCGCCGGTGGTGGCGAGCGCCGCGGCGGCCAAGATCGCGGTGGTCGAGCTCGATCCGAGCGAGGCGGGGCCGCGCAAGGTGCTCAACTTCGGCCACACCCTGGGGCACGCGCTCGAGGCCGTCCTCGCGGCCGGATCGCCGGACCCGGCCGCCCCGCCTCCGGCACCGCCGAGCGCGCCGCCGCTGCGGCACGGTGAGGCCGTGGGCTACGGCATGCTGTTCGCGCTGCGGCTGGCGGAGCGCCGCGGCCGGGCGCCCGAGGCGGCGGCGCGGGCGCGGCGGCTCATCGCTCGCTTCGAGCTGCCGCCGCTGCCCGCGGTCGAGCCGGAGGCGCTGCTGGCGGCGATGCGCAGGGACAAGAAGGCCCGCGAGAGCGGCATCGCCTGGGTGCTGCCCGGACGGCCGGGCGCGGCGGCCCTCGACGAGCGCTTCGACGAGGCGGAGATCGCGGCCGAGCTGCGCGACTTCCTCGCCGCGACCGGGGCCTGAGCGGGCCGGGCGCTGCGCTATACTTTCGCGGCGCCCCGCTGCGCGAATTCCCGCCCATGCCCGCCCTTCGTCACCTCTTCCGCCGCTTGAAGCTGCGGAATCTGCTCTTCCTGCTGCTGCTGCTGTCGGGCATCATCCCGCTGGCGGTGAGCAGCGTGCTGCTCATCGGCCAGAACCGCGAGCTGCTGACGCTGCAGGAGAAGACCTCGCTGGCGCGCTCGGCGCGCTTCCTCTCGGTGCAGCTCGACGGCTACCTGGCGACGACGCGCGCCGAGCTCGCCCGCTTCGGTCAGGCGATCCTGACCGTGCCGCCGGCGGGCCCGGCGGAGGAGAAGCTGCGCGAGCCGTGGCTGGTCGAGCACCTCGAGAACCAGCTCGCCGGCTCGCCCGATCTCGTCGCCCTGCGGCTGCTCGACGCGCGCGGCGTCGGGCCCTACGTCGCCACGGCGCGGCTGCCGGAGGAGGTCGCCACCACCCTGGCGGCGGCCTTCGACATCGCCCGCAGCAGCGCCGCGCCGGTGGCGCGGCTGGTGGTGCTGCCGGAGGACAACGAGCCGCTGGCGGTGCTGGCGGTGCCGGTCGGCGGGGTGCTCTTCGTCGAGGCGGTGGCGCGGGTGCCGCCGATCCGCACCTTCTTCACCGAGGAGGCGCGCGACGACGTCGCCGTCTTCCTGGTCGACCGCGACGGCCAGGTGCTGTGGTCGGTGGGCTCGGACCTGGAGACCGACCGCGCGGTGGCGGCGTCGAGCGAGGTGCGCAGCTCGGTCGAGCTGCCCTGGAACCAGACCGCCGAGTACACGCTGCGGGTCGGCGGCGAGCCGGTGCGCATGCTGGCCCGGATCAGCCCGGTGGCCGAGACCGGCTGGGGCGTGGTCATGCACAAGCCGGTCAAGACCGCCTTCGGGGCGGTGCGCAAGATGCTGCGCAACACGGCGATCTCGACCGCGGTGCTGATCGCGCTGGCGCTCACCGCGGCGGCGTTCGCGGCGCGCCGGGTGAGCCGGCCGATCCAGCGCCTGACCGAGACCAGCCACGAGATCGCCGCCGGCAACTTCGGCAAGCGGGTGGAGGCGGTGCCGCTGGGGGCGGAGCTGGGCAAGCTCGCCGAGGACTTCAACCGGATGAGCGACCACGTGCAGCAGTACGTGGAGCGGCTGCAGCGCGCGGCGCAGGCGAACCGCGAGCTGTTCATCGGCTCGATGCGGGCGTTCGTGGCGGCGGTCGACGCCAAGGACCCCTACACCCGCGGCCACTCCGAGCGGGTCGCCGCCCACAGCCGCACGATCGCCAAGTTCCTGGGGATGGACGACTCGTTCCAGCACCGCATCTGGGTCGGGGCGCTGCTCCACGACGTCGGCAAGATCGGCATCGAGGACGCGATCCTGAAGAAGGGCGGCGTGCTCACCGACGCCGAGTACGAGCAGATGAAGCAGCATCCGGTGATCGGGGCGCAGATCATGAGCCGCATCGAGCAGCTCAAGGAGATGATCCCGGCGATCCGCTGGCACCACGAGGCCTGGAACGGCCGCGGCTACCCGGACGGGCTGCGCGGCGAGCAGATCCCGCTGATGGCGCGGATCGTGGGCGTCGCCGACACCTTCGACGCGATCACCACGAACCGGCCCTACCAGCGCGCCTACGAGCCCGAGTTCGCGCTCGAGACGATCCGCAAGCTGGCCGGCGCCCGCTTCGACGCCAAGGTGGTCACCGCCTTCCTGCGCGCCTTCGAGGCCGGCCAGATCCGCATCCGCCGCCAGCAGCCGGTGGCGGTGGCGGCCGAGCCGGCGGCGGCCTCGGGATAGTCCGGGCCTCCCCCGATGCCGGTCCAGTACATCCTCGCCAACCTGCTGGCGAACACCGAGGACGCGCTCGGCGCGATCCTGCTCGACGACACCGGCGAGACCGTGGACCTGGCCGGCGCCGAGGTGGCGCCCCTCGATCTGCGGATCGTCGGCGCCTACCTCGGGATCTACCTGCGCCAGATGAGCGCGATCCTCGCCGACAGCAGCCTCGGCCGGCCGCGGCTGGTCCACATCGAGCGCGAGGCGATGCACGTCCACCTGACGACGCTGCCCGACGGCTACTACCTGGCGCTGCTGCAGCGCTCGCCGTCGCTGGTCGGGTCGGCGCGCGCCGGGCTGGCGCGGGCCGCCGCCGAGCTGCGGCGCGAGATCTTCGAGGACTAGAGCGGCGATGGGCTCGGAAGAGCATCTCGATCTCGCGCCCGAGGCGGCGGCGCCGGAGCGCGAGCGGCGGGGCTTCCTGGCGAAGCTCAAGCGCGGCCTCTTCATGACCCACACCGAGATCCTCGAGCGGCTGGAGGCGGCGGTGGCCGGTCGCCAGGTGGTCGACGAGGAGACCCTCGAGTACCTGGAAGAGGTGCTGATCGCCTCGGACATCGGCGTCGAGACCGCGGTGGAGCTGGTCGAGGGGATCCGCAAGGGCGGAGGCGGCACCGCCGGACCGGGACCGCTCGACGCCCTCGGCCTGCGCC
>JBFJMD010000330.1:0-3516 GCA_041634115.1 Thermoanaerobaculia bacterium
ATCATCGCCTTTTTCTGCAGGTCCGCCGCCGTCCCCTGGATGCGGGCGTTGATCGCCATGCGGCGCGCGTTCTCGCGCAGGTTGAAGTTCTTCGAGCGGATGTCGGGCAGCCAGCGGATGCGGCCGTAGAGGGTCTCCACCTTGCCCTCCTTCTTGGCCGACTCGACCGTCTCGTCCACGTAGCGCTTCACCCCGGGGTAGCGCTCGAGATACGCCTTGATGAACCGGTCCGCCTCCGAGGTCT
This sequence comes from Thermoanaerobaculia bacterium, assembly GCA_041634115.1. Lineage (GTDB taxonomy): Bacteria > Acidobacteriota > Thermoanaerobaculia > Multivoradales > JAHEKO01 > JBFJMD01. Next base: position 245 of record JBFJMD010000330.1, read on the forward strand.
CGATCTTGAGGTTCCGGGCGAGGCCGAAGGCGCTCATGCCGTAGATGATGCCGAAGTTGATCACCTTGGCGACCCGCCGCTGGTCCGGGGTGACGAGCTCGCGGGCGACCCCGAACACCCGCGCCGCGGTCGCCGCGTGGATGTCCTCGCCGGCCTCGAACGCCTCGACCATCGCCTCCTCGCCGGCGATGTGGGCGAGCACCCGGAGCTCGATCTGGCTGTAGTCGGCCACCAGGAGGACCCGGCCTTCGGGGGCGAGGAAGGCCTTGCGGATCTGCTGGCCCTGCTCGGTGCGGATCGGGATGTTCTGGAGATTCGGGTTGTTCGACGACAGCCGCCCGGTCGCCGCCCCGGCCTGGTTGTAGCGGGTGTGGAGCCGCCCGTCCGCCGCCACCAGCGCCGGCAGCGCGTCCACGTAGGTGGACTTCAGCTTCGCCAGCTCGCGGAAGCGCAGCACCCGCTCGGGCAGCTCATAGCCGCGAACCGCCAGCTCTTCCAGCGTGGCCTGGTCGGTCGAGTAGCTCTTGGTCTTGCGGGTCTTCTTGATCACCGGGTAGCCGAGGCGCTCGAACATCACCTCGCCGAGCTGGCGCGGCGAGTTGACGTTGAAGCGGTCGCCGGCGAGCTCGTAGATCTCCTCCTCGAGCGACGCCAGCTCGGCGCCCATCTCCTTCGAGGCTCTCTCCAGAAAGGTCGTGTCGAGCAGCACTCCGGTCTCTTCCATGCCGACCAGGAGCGGGATGAGCGGCGCCTCGATCTCGCGGTAGACCGCGGCGAGCGCCCCGTCGCCCAGCTCCTCGCGCATCGCCGGCACCAGCCGCCGCGGCAGCTCCGCCCGCTCCCCGGCGAAGGTGAGGAGCGCCTCGCCGCCGGCCGCCGGCTCGCCCCCCTTGTCCCAGCCCGCCTCCTTGGCGGAGAGCGCCTTGTAGCCGAGCCGCTCGAGCGCGACTTCCTCCAAGCCGTGCGCGTGCTGCGCGGAGCTCAGGACGAACGAGGCCACCAGGGTATCGAAGAGTCCGGCGGCCGGCCGCGGGCCGGCGGCGGCGGCGCGCGCCGCGAGCCGCAGGGCCTCCTTGAGATCGTGGCCGACGAGCTCGCGCTCCGGATCGGCCAGCCAGCCGGAGAGAGACTCGAGCGCCGCCTCACGCAGGCCGTCGCGGCGGAAGTCGGCGAGGAGCGCCGGTCCCTCCTCCGCCGCCACCGCCAGGCCGAGGGGCGGGTCGCCGGGCAGGGCGGCGACGAAGACCGGCCCCTCGATCGCCACCGCCCGCTTTCGCCAGGCGGCCGCGGTCTCGAGTTCCTCCGCCGGTCCGATCTCGCCGCCGGAGCCGGCTGCGCCCGCGCCCAGCTCCTCGAGCAGCGAGAAGAACTCGAGCTCGCGGAAGAGCTCCGCCAGCGCCTCGGGGTCGGGCGGATCGTGGCGCAGCCGCTCGGGCTCGAACTCGATCGGCAGGTCGGTGTGGATCGTGACCAGCTCCCGCGACTTGAGGGCGTCCTCGCGTCCGTCGCGGAGGCTCTCGCCGCGCTTGCCCTTGATCTCGTCGGCGCGCGCCAGCACCTCGTCCAGGGTGCCGAACTCCGCGAGCAGCTTCGCCGCGCCGACCTTGCCGATGCCCTTGACCCCGGGCACGTTGTCGGAGGCGTCGCCCACCAGGGCCAGGAGATCGGTGATCTTGTCGGGAGGCACGCCGTAGTCCTTCTCGACGGCCTCGGGGCCGTAGAGCTTGTCGCGGCCGGTGTGGAAGAGCGACACCCGCTCGTCCACGAGCTGCGCCAGGTCCTTGTCGGCGCTCACCAGCACGACGTCGTAGCCGGCCGCGGCGGCGCGGCGGGCGAGGGTTCCGATCACGTCGTCGGCCTCGTAGCGCTCCATCTCGAGGATCGGGATGCGGTGGGCCTCGATCGTCTTGCGGATCCAGGGGATCTGCGGCCTGAGGTCCTCGGGCATCGGCGCCCGGTTCGCCTTGTATTCGGCGTACTGCTCCTTGCGCACCGTGTCGCTCGAGACGTCGAGCGCCACCCCCACCAGCTCCGGGCGCTCGTCGCGCAGGAGCTTGCGCAGCATCTGCAGGAAGCCGTAGACCGCGTTCGTCGGCAGCCCCTTCGAGCTCGAAAGGCCGCGGATCGCGTAGAAAGCCCGGAAGATGTTGGAGTAGCCGTCGATCAGGTAGAGGCGCTGGCGCTCGGCCGGCATCGCGGTCGTCATTCTACTCCCGCGCCCGCGGGCCTGCGCGATCGCGGCGTCTGAGATAATCGGTCCGCGGCGGGACTCATGCCGAGCAAGGGAGGGTGAAATGGAAGCGATGGGACTTTTCTCCTGGATCCTGATGGGCCTCCTGGCGGGGGCGATCGCCAAGCTGCTCATGCCCGGCAAGGACCCCGGCGGCTGCATCGTCACCGTCCTGATCGGCATCGTCGGCGCCGTCCTCGGCGGCTTCATCGCCTCCTACCTGGGCTGGGGGGGCATCTCCGGTTTCGACCTGCGGAGCCTCGCCATCGCGGTCGCCGGCGCCATCCTGCTGCTCGTCCTGCTGCGGCTCCTGAAAAAGGACAAGAAGAAAAAGAAACGGTAGCCCGACCGGACCGGGTCCCCTCGATGAGGCGCCTCTCCTTCATTGCCGCCCTCGCGGCGCTCGCCGCGGTGCTGGCGCTCGCCCTGCAGCCGTCCCGTCCCGACGAGCGCGCGGTGGCGCTGCGCAACCGCGGCCTCGCCGAGCTCGAGAACGAGCAGCCGGGGCGCGCCGAGCCGATCTTCCGCGAGCTCGTCGAGGCGCTGCCCGACGAGCCGCTGGGCCACGCCGACCTCGCCATCGCCCTGCTGCGGCAGCAGAGGTTCGAGGAGGCGGAGCGGGCGATCGGGCGCGCCCTCGAGCTGGCGCCGGGCCGCGCCGACCTGACCGCGATCCAGGGCGAGGTCTACCAGTGGAGCGGCCGGCCGGACCAGGCGCTCGCGGCCTTTCGGCGCGCCGCCGCCGCCGCCCCGGACGACCCCGAGATCCAGTACGCGCTCTACCGCCAGGCGACGACCGGCGGCGGCGCCGTCTCCGGTGCCGAGGCCGAGCGGGCCGCCGCCGAGGCCCTGGAGCGGCTGGCGCGCCTGCGCCCCGAGAACCTGATCGTCATCATCCAGCGCGGCCAGCGGGCGCGAGCGGCGGGGGACCGGGCGGCCGCGACGGCGGCCTTCCTGCGCCTGCGCGAGCTCTCCTGGCAGGCGCCCGAGGCCGCGGGGCAGCTCCTCGCCCAGATCCTCGCCGCCCTCGAGGCGGGCGACC
>JBFJMD010000331.1:0-3514 GCA_041634115.1 Thermoanaerobaculia bacterium
CGCTCGGCCCCGACGACCGCGGCGAAGCGCAGCGTGCGTCCCCAGAGCATGACGACCCGCAGCAGCAGGAAGGCCGCGACGGCCATCAGCCGCTTGACCCCGGGGCCGGGTCCGGCGGGGGGCAAACGCCGTCCCTCAGCTCGCCGGCAGCCGCTCGACCGCCGCCAGCAGGTCGCCCACCGTCGCCAGCTTGGCGACCTCGGCGTCGTCGATCTCGATCTCCAGCCGGTCCTCCAGCTCCACTAGGAGCTGCAGCGCCCGCGGCGAGTCGATCCCCAGGTGGGCGACGAGCTCGCTCGAGGCCTCGAGCTCCTCGACGGCCTTGCCGCTCACCTCGGCGACGACCTCGAGAACGATCCGCTTCCTGTCCATCGCCGCCGGACCTAGCCCGCCCTTCTCGCCGATGGCCGTCGCGAGACGGCGGAGGTGCCTGGAGATGCAAGGCTTGCGACCTGAGCGCGACAGAGGCGTACTCGACGCACGTCGACGAGCGCGAAGGGAGCGTAACGCAGCAGATTCAGGGACATACGCCGTCGCAGTGGGTCATCGGCGAGAAGGGCAGGCTAGCCACCGATCGAGACCAGGCCGCCGCCCCCCGCCGGCGCCGGAGGCGGCCCCATCGCCGGAATCTGCTCCGGCACCTGCGGTTCCCAGAACTGCCCGATCTCGTAGAGGCAGCGCACCTGGGCGTAGCGGTAGAGCGCGTGCATGACCATCGGCTCGGTCTCGGGCTTGGCCTGCATCGCGCTCCAGATCCGCGACCACATCCGGCGCTCTTCGGGGCCCTGGCGGATGAGCTTCTTCAGGATGGCCAGGCTCTCGACCTCGATCGCGCGCGCGATCGACTTTCGCCGGCCGCCCTCGCGGCGGCGGAAGGGTCCGAGCTGGGGCCCCATGCGCTCGATCATCATGACGACCCGCTCGGCGAACTCGGCCGGCCGGTAGAGCCGGTTGCACAGCCACCTCAAGCCCTCGAGGAGCTGCTCGCGGGTCATCCCCACCGGCACGATGTTGGTGTCCCAGGGGGTGGCGGCGACCTCCGCCCCCTCCTCGATCAGCCGCCCGCTCTCGCGCATCCGGTCGAAGAGCGGCGTCGCCGCCGGGGCCACCAGGGCGCCCATGCTGTACATCGGGATCGGGTTCTCCATCGCGAACTCGAACTGGCGCTCGAAGATGTCGAGGCCGTCGTGGTCGAAACCGACGATCATGCCGCCGGTGACCGAGATGCCGTGGTCGAGGAAGACCTGCACCTGGTCCACCAGGTCGACGCCGACGTTCTGCCGCTTCTTGGTCTCCTTGAGGCTCTCGACGTTGGGGGTCTCGATGCCGATGAAGACCCAGGTGATCCCGGCCTCCGCCGAGAGCTGCATGATCTCGGGATCGCGCGCCGCGTCGATCGAGACCTGGGTGCCGAAGGACATCGGCTCGTCGAGCCGCTCCGCGTTCCAGTCGCGGAGCGCCGCCAGCACCTCCTTCGCCCGCTTGCGGTAGACGGTGAAGTTGTCGTCGGCGAGGAAGACCGTGCGGTAGCCGATCTCGTAGAGGGCGTCGAGCTCGGCCAGGATCTGCTCCACCGACTTGTGGCGCTGCTTGCGCCCCAGGTACTGGATGACGTCGCAGAACTCGCACTCGAAGGGGCAGCCGCGCGAGGTCTGGACGCAGCCGATCAGCGCCCGCTCGTTCGGATAGAGGTCCCAGCGCGGCAGCGGCGAGAGCGAGAGGTCGGGCTTGTCGCCGACGTACTCCTTCTTCCAGGCGCCGGAGTCCAGATCGGCGAAGAACTCCTCCGCGATCGCCTCGAGCTCGCCGATCACCAGGACGTCGCACTCGGGGCGCAGCACCTCCGGCGAGAGCGAGGCGTAGGGGCCGCCGATCACCACCGTCTTGCCGCGGCGGCGGAACTCCCGCGCCACCGCCACCATCCGGCTGCCCTGGGTGATCTTGCCGGTGATGCCGATGAAGTCCTCGTCGGCGTCGAAGTCGACCGGCGAGACGTACTCGTCGCAGATCCGCACCTTCCAGTCGGCGGGCGCCAGCGCCGCCACCGTGGCGGTGGCGAGGTCGGCGATCGCCTGGGCGGACGGATACCCCCAGTGGTCGTAGACCTCGGCCCCGAAGTAGCTCGGGATCTCCGAGCGCGGGTTGATCAGGTAGAGGGACTTGCTCACGGCCGGAAGCGATCAAGTTACCACAAGGCGCCGCGAATGGTAGCGCCCTCACCTGTGGGGGGCGCATCCGATCGAGACGCCCGGCAGGGGCCCGGGCGCTAACTCAGGCGCTCGATCTCGCCGTCCAGGTACTGGCGGCGCAGCTCGCGGCGCTGGAGCTTGCCGCTGGTGGTCTTGGGGATCTTGCCGCGGCGGACCAGGGCGACGTCGGCGACCGGCAGGCCGACCTCGCGGCCCACCCGGACCCGGACCGCCTCCTCGACCGCCGCCAGCGCCTCGCCGCTCTCCCGCCCCGACACCTCGACCACCAGCACGATCTCCTCCCCTTCCCCGCCCCGGACCACGGTGAAGGCGGCCGCCCGCTCGCTGCCGCCGGCGCCCGCGGCGGTCTCCGCCACCCATTCGAGCTCGTGCGGCATCAGGTTCTGGCCGCGGACGATGAGGAGGTCCTTGAGGCGCCCGACCAGGAACAGCTCGCCGCCATCCAGGAACCCGAGGTCGCCGGTGTGGAGCCAGCCGTCCACCAGGGCCTCGGCGGTCGCCTCGGGGTCGTTCCAGTAGCCGTCGAAGATCGCCGGTCCCTTGACCCGCACCTCGCCGACCGCGCCCGCGGGCAGGGCCGACCCGTCGGGCGCCGCGATCACCACCTCGGTGTCGGCGAGCGGCGGCCCGGTGCTCACCACCTCGTCGAGACCGAGCCCGGCGTCGGCGCCCGGCGGCAGCGGCAGCGTGCGCGGCCCCTCGCCGCGGTCGTCCAGCGTCACCGCCAGCGTCCCCTCGGCCAGGCCGTAGCAGGGCCGGAACGAGCGCCGGTCATAGCCGGCGGCGGCGAAGCGCTCGCTGAAGGCCTCGAGGGTGTCGGCGCGGATCATCTCGGCCCCGGTCAACGCCGCGCGGAAGCCCGACAGGTCGAGCGCCGCCGCCTCGTCGCCGCTCAGCCGCTCGGCGGAGAGCTGGTAGCCGAAGTTGGGCGCCGCGGTCAGCGTGGTGCCGCGCGAGCCCAGGTTCTCCAGCCAGAGCCGCGGCCGGCCGAGGAAGGCGCGCGGCGGCAGGAGCCACAGGTCCACGCCGTTGGCCAGGCAGTAGAAGACGCCGACCAGGCCCATGTCGTGGTAGAGCGGCAGCCAGGAGACGAGGCTCTCGATCACCTCGCGCGAGAGCATCCCGAAGGGCGCTCCGGCGCGCTCGTCGAGCGCCTCGACGTGGTGGAGGACCGCGCGGTGGGAGATCCGGACCGCCCGCGGCAGCCCGGTCGAGCCGCTGGTGAGCTGGAGGAAGGCGGTCGAGTCGGGGTCGGGGCGCGGCGGCGTGAAGCCCCGCCGCTCCGGCGCCGACGCCAACTCCTC
>JBFJMD010000332.1:0-3489 GCA_041634115.1 Thermoanaerobaculia bacterium
ACCGCTTCCGGCTCGCGGTCGATTTCGTCGCGGAGCGGCGAGTGACGGGGGTCTTCGGCTCCTCCGGCGCCGGCAAGACCAGCCTGCTGCGCGCGATCGCCGGCCTCCAGCGGCGCTCCCGCGGCAGAGTGGCGCTGGGCGAGGAGGTCTGGTTGGACAGCGACCGGCGGCTCGACCTGCCGCCCGAGCGGCGGGGCGTCGGCTACGTGCCGCAGGAGGGGCTGCTCTTCCCCCACCTGGACGTGCGCGGCAACCTCCTGGCCGGGTCCGCCCGGGCGCGCGGCGGCGGCGGCGATCCGGCCGTCACCTTCGACTTGGTCTGCCGCCTGCTCGAGCTCGAGCCGCTTCTCGGGCGGGCCACGGCCACCCTCTCCGGCGGCGAGCGCCAGCGCGTCGCCCTCGGCCGGGCGATCTGCTCGGGCCCGCGCCTGCTCCTGCTCGACGAGCCGCTCGCCTCGCTCGACCTGCAGCTCCGGCGCAAGGCGCTGCCGCTGCTGCGCAGGATCCGCAACGAGCTGCGGATCCCGATCCTCATCGTCTCCCACGACCCGCTCGAGGTGCAGGCGCTCTGCGACGAGGTGCTCGTCCTGCGGCAGGGGCGGATCGAGACCCGGGGGCCCGTGCGCGAGGTCCTCACCGATCCCGCCGTGCTGCCCGCGGACAGCCGCGACGGCTTCGAGAACGTGCTGCCCTGCCGGCTGGTCGAGACCCGCGGCGAGACCAGCCTGGTGGCCCTGGACGACGCGGGCCGGGTGCGCCTGCTCACGCCGCGCGTCGAGGGCCGGGCCGGGGAGGAGCTCCTGGTCGGCGTGCCGTCCCGCGAGATCGTGGTCTCCGCCGGCGAGCCCGGCGGCCTGTCCGCGCGCAACAACCTCGCCGCGACCGTCAGCAGCCTGCGCCACTACGGCGACCTGCGCCTGCTCTCGGCGACGCTCGGGGACCGGGGACCCGACCTCGCGGCGGTGGTCACCGCCCGCTCGTGCGAGGAGCTCGGTCTCGCCCCCGGGCGCGCCGTCTACCTGGTGATCAAGACCGCGAGCTGCGCCGTCTACGGCGGCGCCTAGCCGCCGGCCCTAGGCTTCGAGCAGCTCGGAGCGGGAGAAGAAGAAGGCCAGCTCGGCGGCAGCGTTCTCCGGCGAGTCGCTGCCGTGGATGCCGTTGCGCTCGATCGAGGTGCCGTAGAGGGCGCGGATCGTGCCCTCGTCGGCGGCCGCCGGGTCGGTGGCTCCCATCACCCGGCGCAGCTCGGCGACCGCGTCCTCGCGCTCGAGCGCCACCGGGATCGCCGGCCCGCCGGTCATGAACTCCACCAGGCTGCGGTAGAAGGGGCGCTCGCGGTGGACCGCGTAGAAGGCCTCCGCCTGCGCCGTCGTGAGCTTGACGCGCTTGAGCGCCAGGATGCGAAAGCCCGCCGTCTCGAGGTGGGCCAGGATCGCTCCCGCGTGTCCGGCCCCGACGCTGTCGGGCTTGAGAATCGCCAGGGTTCGCTGCATGTCTCGTCTCTCCTTGTCGCCGCGCGGCCGATCCCGCTCAGCTCTCGCCGAAGGGCTTGAGGTCGCCGTCGGCGTCTTCGAGCACGAAGGCCGTGCCCACCAGCTCGATCTCTCCGTCCGGCCCGATCAGAAGGGCCGATCCGGAGGGCAGCCCGAGGCCCCAGTCCACCGCCGGCTCGCGCAGGAGCTCGCGCAGCCGCCGGTCGTGGGCGGGGCTGAAGTTGGCCTCGACGGCGCCCCCCGGCAGCCAGTCGAGGCCCGCGATCGGCACCCCCCGGAGGTCGCGGGTGACCCGCCCGAGGGCCTGGGCCGCGGCCGCGATGGCGGCCACCGCGCCGCCGCCGGCGAGCTTGTCGGCGAGCGCCTCGGCGGCCGGGCTGCCGGCCAGGGCCGCGAGCAGGTGGTCGGCGACGCCGCCGCCCAGGTAGACGGCGGCGGCGCCCTCGATCCGCTCCAGGTTCCGCCGCCGGCGCGCGTCCCGCGCCCGGTAAACCGGCACCACCTCGACCCGGCGCTCGAACGACTCCGCCATGTAGGCGGTGAAGTGGCGGCCGTAGTCGGTCGAGCCGCTCGCCGCCGGCAGAAAGCCGACGACGCCCTCCGGGGCCTTCGCGGTCCAGGCGCGGTCGGCCTCCAGGGTCTCCCCGAAGCTGAACTCGCCGCCCCCGAGGAGCGTCAGCCAGCCCGTCCCGGCGCGACGGCGGATCGGCATCTCCGGCCCGCTCCTATCCGGCGAGCGCGCGCGCCGCCAGGGCGCCCATCTCGGCCGGTGACTCGGCGACGAGGAGGCCCGCCGCCTTCATCGCCTCGATCTTGGCCGCCGCCGTCCCCTTGCCGCCGGAGACGATCGCCCCGGCGTGGCCCATGCGGCGGCCGGGCGGCGCGGTGCGGCCGGCGATGAACCCGACCACCGGCCGGTCGAAGTTCTCCTCGATCCAGACCGCCGCCTCCTCCTCGGCGCTGCCGCCGATCTCGCCGATGAGGATCACCGCCTCGGTGGCGGGGTCGGCGGCGAAGGCCTCGAGGGCGTCGATGAAGCTGGTGCCGTTGATCGGGTCGCCGCCGATGCCGACGCAGGTGGACTGGCCGAGACCCTCGTTCGTGGCCTGCCAGACGGCCTCGTAGGTCAGCGTCCCCGAGCGGCTGACGATGCCCACCCGGCCGGGCTTGTGGATGTGGCCCGGCATGATGCCGATCTTGGCCTTGCCCGGCGAGATGATCCCCGGGCAGTTGGGCCCGATCAACCGCGTCGGATGGTCGCGCAGAAAGGCCTTGACCTTGAGCATGTCGGCCACCGGCACCCCCTCGGTGATGCAGACGACGAGCTCCAGCCCGGCCGCCGCCGCCTCCATGATCGCGTCGGCCGCGAACGGCGGCGGCACGAAGATCATCGAGGCGTTGGCGCCCGTCGCCTCCCGCGCCTCGGCGACCGAGTCGAAGACCGGGATGTCCTCGACCGACTCGCCCCCCTTGCCCGGGGTCACCCCGGCCACGACCCGGGTGCCGTACTCGCGGCAGCCGAGGGCGTGGAACCGACCCTCCTTGCCGGTGATCCCCTGCACCAGCAGGCGGGTCTCCTCGTCCACCCAGATCGCCATCTAGCTTCCCCCTCCGGCCGCGGCGACCACCTTCTCGGCCGCCTCCGCCATGTGCGCCGCGACGATGAAGTCGAACTCCGCTTCGCGCAGGATCTCGCGGCCGCGCTCGACGTTGGTGCCCTCGAGCCGCACCACGACCGGCAGGTCGACGCCGCCGAGCTCCTCGAGCGCCGCGACGACCCCGCCGGCGATGCGGTCGGTGCGGGCGATGCCGCCGAAGATGTTGATCAGCACCGCCTTGACGCTGCCGTCCGAGACCAGGATCCGGAAGGCGTTCTGGACCGCCTCCTGGCTCGCCGAGCCGCCGACGTCCAGGAAGTTCGCCGGCCGGCCGCCGTAGAGCTTGATGATGTCCATCGTCGCCATCGCCAGTCCGGCGCCGTTGACCATGCAGCCGA
>JBFJMD010000333.1:0-3478 GCA_041634115.1 Thermoanaerobaculia bacterium
CCGAAGGGCCAGCCCGGCGGGCGCGCACGCGGAGCGCAGGCGCGAGCCCGGCCTCCAAAGTTCGAGCAGCTCGCGCCGGTACCCGGGAGGGCCTCCCCGGACCCCGGAACGCCGGAGACGCCGAAGCCGTCGCCTGCAGATCGCCAGCGGCCGCCGAAGAGCCCGACTGCTCTCACCCCGAAGGTCGACGAAGAGAGGGCCGGGGGGACGACTCGCCTGCAGATCGCTGATCGAGAGATCAGCAGCGGCGCCTCTTCCTAAACATCCCCCATGTGCGGATACCCGAACTCCGTCGGCGGCACGAAGTTCTCCTTGATCGCCCGCTGCGAGACCCAGCGCAGGAGATTGAGCGGCGAGCCCGCCTTGTCGTTGGTGCCGGAGGCGCGGGCGCCGCCGAAGGGCTGCTGCCCCACGACCGCGCCGGTCGGCTTGTCGTTGATGTAGAAGTTGCCGGCCGCGTGGCGCAGCGCCGCGCTCATGCGGACGACGTCGCGCCGCTCGCGGGCGAAGATCGCGCCGGTCAGGGCGTATGGGCTCGTCGTGTCGCAGAGCTCGAGGGTCTCGTCCAGCCGGGCGTCGTCGTAGACGTGCACGGTGAGCACGGGCCCGAAGATCTCCTCGGACATCAGCTTGCTCTTCGGGTCGTCCGAGACCACCACCGTCGGCTCGATGAAGTAGCCCTTCGACTTGTCCGCCCCGCCTCCGATCGCCACCTCCAGGCCGGCGGTCGCCTTGGCGTGCTCGATATAGCCCAGGATGTTGTCGAAGGAGGGCTCGTCGATCACCGCGCAGAAGAAGTTGCGGAAGTCGGTCGGCGGACCCATCCGCATCTCGTCCAGATCCCGCTCGAGGCCCGCCCGCACCCCGTCCCAGAGCGAGCGCGGCACGTAGGCGCGCGACGCCGCCGAGCACTTCTGCCCCTGGTACTCGAACGCCCCGCGCACCAGCGCCGTCACCAGCGACGGCACGTCCGCCGAGGGGTGGGCGAAGACGAAGTCCTTGCCGCCGGTCTCGCCGACGATCCGCGGGTAGCCCTTGTAGGAGGCGATGTTGGCGCCGACCGTCTTCCACATGCCCTGGAAGGTGCCGGTCGAGCCGGTGAAGTGGATGCCGGCGAGCAGCGGGCTGGCGAGGGCCGGGTCCCCCACCTGCCGCCCGCGCCCGGGCACGAAGTTGATCACCCCCGGCGGCAGGCCCGCCTCCTCCAGCAGCTTCATGATGTAGAACGCCGGCAGCACCGCCGTCGACGCGGGCTTCCACAGCACCGTGTTGCCCATGAGCGCCGGGGCGGTCGGCAGGTTGCCGCCGATCGAGGTGAAGTTGAAGGGGGTGACGGCGAAGACGAAGCCCTCGAGCGCCCGGTACTCGACCCGGTCCCAGATGCCGCGCGCCGACCCCGGCTGCTCCTCGTAGACGCGCTGCATGTACCAGGGGTTGAAGCGCCAGAAGTCGATGAGCTCGCAGGCCGAGTCGATCTCCGCCTGGTACACCGTCTTCGACTGGTTGAGCATCGTCGCCGCGTTGAGCGTGTCCCGCCAGGGACCGGCGAGGAGGTCGGCCGCCTTGAGCAGCACCGCCGCCCGGTCCTCCCAGGGCATCTCCGACCACCCGCGCCAGGCCTCCTGCGACGCCGCGATCGCCTGCTCCACCTCGGCGGCGCCCGCCTGGTGGCAGGTCGCCAGCACGCGCTCGTGGTCGTGCGGGCAGACCGCGTCGAAGGTGCTCTCCGAGCGCACCTCGCGGCCGCCGATGATCAGCGGGATCTCGACCTTCTCGTCGAGCATCGCGTCGAGCCGGCGCTTGAGCGAGGCGCGCTCGGCGGATCCGGGCGCGTAGTCGTGGATCGGCTCGTTGGCCGGTTCGGGGACGCGGACGATTCCGTTCGCCATCGGTGTCTCCTCGGTCGAGAACGTGGTCTGCGAAAAGGACTGTCGGGGACGGGCCTCAGCCGCGCGGCGTCGAGACCGTCGAGAGGACCGCGAGCAGGGCCAGAGCGAGCCCGGCGATCATCAGCAGCCCGCCGATCGGCGTCACCGCGCCCAGCCACCGCGGCCCGCCGAGCGCCAGCGCCGCGACCGTGCCGCTGAAGACCACGGTGCCCGCGGCGAGCGCCCAGGCGGCGGCGCCGAAGCCCGGCCGCGGCGCGATCTCCGAAACGATGCCGAGCATCCCCAGCGCCAGGCCGCCGTACATGAGATAGCGGGCCGCCGTCTCCCACAGCGCCAGGGCCTCGGCGTCGAGGCGCGCCTTGAGGCCGTGGGCGCCGAAGGCGCCGCCGGCGACGGAGAGCGCGCACAGGAAAAACGCCGTCGCGATCCAGGCCATCACCTACCTCCGCGGTCTCGGACCCCGGGCGCCGGGACGGCCGGCCCGCCCGGGCCCCGTCTCCGGCCGCCGGCGCCGCTCAGAGCTCCCCGAGCCGCCGCACGGCGGCCACCCGCTCGCGCGGGATGGCCACCCGGTCGTGCTTCTTCCAGACCCCGAAGCGGGCCGCCCGCTCGAGGTACTCGCGGCGATCGGGTCCCTCGTCGCCCTCCCGGTGCACGTCGGCGTCGAGCAGGACGATCCGGCGGCCATCCATCTCGTCGCAGCGCCCGACCCAGGTCTCCGGGCCGTCGGTCTCGACGACGACGGTGATGCCGTGCAGATCGCCCTTGCCCTGGTGAAAGGTCCCCATTCAGGCCGGCGCAGCCGCGGCGAAGTAGCGGTCGAAGGCCGCGGTCAAGTCCGCGGCCACGTCTTCGGCGCTGCGGCTCTCGATGCGGTGCCGCGGCACGAAGTAGACGAGCTCGCCGTCCTTGAACAGCGCGATCGACGGGCTGCTCGGCGGGATCTCCGAAAAATAGCCGCGGGCGCGGGCGGTGGCCTCGAGGTCCTGGCCGGCGAAGACGGTCGCCAGCCGGGTCGGACGCGCCGCGCTCTCGAGGGCCTTGCGAACCCCCGGACGGGCCTGGCCCGCGGCGCAGCCGCAGACCGAGTTGATCACCAGCATCGCGCTGCCGGCGCGGTCGGCCATGAAGGCCTCGACGTCTTCCGGCGTATTGAGCTCCTGGAAACCGATCACGGTCAGCTCTTCGCGCATCGGCTGGACCAGGAGTGGGCTGTACGGCAAGGTCACACCTCCTTCGGGTCGATCGGCGGCCGGATCGCACGGCGGGATCCGCGCGGCCGGGCGCCGGGCCCCATTCTATGACAGGCCCGGGACCCCGCGCGGGCCCCGGCCACGCCTCGCCCGATCGTGGCGGCCGCCCTCGGCGCCGGCCGGCTCCGCGGCCCGCCGCCGCGATGCTAGACTGCGAGGCCGCCCGAGAGAGGAGAACTCCCGTTGCCGTCCACGATCCTCCGCAGGCTCGCACCCCCGACGGGGCTCGCCGCCTTTCTGGTGGCCGGGTGCGCCGCCGCTCATGGCCCCGCGGCCGTCGGACCGGAGGGCGGGGCGGCCGTGCGACCGCCGGCGCACGCGGCGCTCGAGCTGCCC
>JBFJMD010000334.1:0-3449 GCA_041634115.1 Thermoanaerobaculia bacterium
ACGATCGTCGAGTTCTCCGACTTCGAGTGCCCCTACTGCTCGCGGGTGACCCCGACCCTCGACCGGGTGACGAAGGAGTACGGCGACAAGGTGCGGCTGGTCTTCCGCCAGTTCCCCCTGAACAGCATCCATCCCAACGCCCAGAAGGCCGCCGAGGCCTCGCTCTGCGCCCACGCCCAGGGGCGCTTCTGGGACATGCACGACACGATGTTCAAGGAGCAGCGGGCGCTCGGCGTCGAGCAGCTCAAGCAGAAGGCGGCGCGGCTCGAGCTCGACACCGAGGAATTCAACACCTGTCTCGACAGCGGCAGGTACGCGGAGCAGGTGACCGCCGACCTCGAGGCGGGCTCGGAGGCGGGGGTCAGCGGCACCCCGGCGATGTTCGTCAACGGGCGCTTCCTGAGCGGCGCCCAGCCCTACGAGGCGATCGCCGAGGTCATCGACGACGAGCTGGCGCGCGCCGAGAGGCGGTAGGGCGGCGTCGAGGGGGGCGCGCCGAGGCGTCGCGCCGGCGGCCTCGCCGCGCTCCGACATGGCCGGGGAGATCCCCAGGGACGAGCTGCGGGCGGCCCTCCACCGCACCGCCGACCTCGTCGCCGACTACCTCGAGCGGGTCGGCGACTACCCGGTGCTGCCCGCCGTGCGCCCGGGAGAGGTGGCGGCCGCGATCCCGGACGACCCGCCGGCGGCGGGCGAGCCGCTCGACCGCGTCCTCGACGACTACAGCGCGATCGTCGAGCCCAACGTCACCCACTGGAACCACCCCGGCTTCATGGCCTACTTCGCGATCACCGGCTCCGGCCCGGGGATCGTCGGCGAGACCCTCGCCGCGGCGCTCAACGTCAACGCCATGCTGTGGCGGACCTCGCCGGCCGCGACCGAGCTCGAAGAGAAGGTCTGCGACTGGCTCCGCCGCATGCTGGGGCTGCCCGCGGGCTTCCGCGGCCACATCAACGACACCGCCTCGATCAGCACGCTGGTGGCGCTGGCGGCGGCGCGCCACCGGCTCGAGGGTCTGGCGATCCGCGAGCGCGGCCTCGCCGGCCGCCCCGAGGTGCCGCCGCTCGCGGTCTATCTGAGCGACCAGGCGCACTCGTCGGTGGACAAGGCGCTGCTGCTGCTCGGCTTCGGCCTGGAGGGCATCCGGCGGGTGCCGGCGGACGAGCGGTTCCGGCTGGACCCGGAGGCGCTCGGGCGCGCGATCGCCGCCGACCGGGCGGCCGGCCGGCTGCCGGTGGCGGTCGTCGCGACCGCCGGCACCACCTCGACGACCAGCGTCGACCCGATCGCCGGGATCGCCGCGCTCTGCCGCCGCGAGCGGCTCTGGCTCCACGTGGACGCCGCCTACGCCGGCGCGGCGGCGATCTGCCCCGAGCACCGCGAGCGCTTCGCCGGCTGGGAGGAGGCCGACTCGATCGTGGTCAACCCCCACAAGTGGCTGTTCACGCCGGTGGACTGCTCGGTCCTGTGGGTGCGCGACCTGGACGGGCTGCGTCGCACCTTCTCGCTCGTTCCGGCCTATCTCGAGAGCCCGGAGGAGGTCACCAACCTGATGGACCTCGGGGTGCAGCTCGGGCGGCGCTTCCGGGCGCTCAAGCTCTGGATGGTGATCCGCGCCTTCGGCGTCGAGGGCCTGCGCGAGTCGATCCGCGGGCACGTCCGGATGGCCGCGGCGCTCGCCGGGCGCATCGACGCCCACCCGGCGCTCGAGGTGGTGGCGCCGGTCCCCTTCAGCACGGTCTGCTTCGCCTGGTCGCGGGGCGCCCCGGAAGAGCGCGACCGCAAGAGCGAGGCCCTCTTGGCCGAGATCAACGCCGCCGGCCCGGTGCTGCTCTCCCACACCCGCCTGGGCGGCCGCTTCGTGCTGCGGGCGGCGATCGGGAACTTGAAGACCACCGACGAGCACGTCGACGGGGCCTGGCGGATCATCGAGTCCGCCGCCGACCGGCTAGCCAAAAGGTAGCGCCCGGACCCGTGCCGGGCGTTCTGATCCGATGCGCCCTCCAGAGGTTTTGATCAGATGCGCCCCCCACGGGTGAGGGCGCTACCCTCTCCGGCGGCCGAATGCGCCGTGGCGCCCGGACCCGTGCCGGGCTTTAGAACTCGTCGCCGGTGTAGAGCGACGCCACCTCGTCCGCGTAGCCGTTGTAGGGCAGGGTGGGGCGGCGGGCGCCGGTGCCGATGTCGGTCTCGGTGGCCTGGCTCCAGCGCGGGTGCGGCTTGTGCGGCTCCACGTTCGAGAAGAAGCCGTACTCGCTCGGCTGCGCCCGGTTCCAGAACGTCTCCGGCCGCTTCTCCGTGAGCTCGATCCGCACCACCGACTTCGGCCCCTTGTAGCCGTACTTCCAGGGCAGCGCCAGCCGCCAGGGGGCGCCGTGCTGCATCGGCAGCGGGTGGCCGTAGGAGCCGACCACCACGAAGGCGAGGTCGTGCCGGGCCTCGTCCAGGCGCAGCGCCTCGAAGTAGGGCCACGGGTACCACGGGTAGCTCTTGATGCCCGGCAGCCCCTTGCGGTCGTCGAACGACACGAAGCGCACGTAGCGGGCCGACGACAGCGGCTCGAACGAGTCGATCAGGGCCTTGAGCGGGAAGCCCGTCCAGGGCACCTGCATCGCCCAGGCCTCCACGCAGCGGAACCGGTAGAGGCGCTCCTCGAGCGGGAAACGGGTGAAGAGGTCCTCCAGGTCGAGCGTCCCGGGCTTTTTCACCAGCCCCGCCACCTCGACCTTCCAGGGGTCTACCGAGTAGCCCTGGGCCAGCTCCCAGACGCGGCCCTTGTCGGTCGTGAACTCGTAGAAGTTGTTGTGCGAGGCGGCCCGCTCCTCCGGGGTGAGGCCGCGGTCGCCGAGCCCGTACTCCGGCCGGCGCGGGGCGGGGAAGCGGTCGGCGAAGCGGCTGCCGACGGCGGGCTCCGTCAGCCGCGAGCGGTCGGCGCGGGCGCGCTCGGCGGCGAAAGTGCAAGCCGAGCCGAGACCGAGGGCGAGACCGCCCAGGCCGAGCGTCGCGAGCAGCCGGCGGCGGTCGAGAACCACCGACTCCGGGGTCGCGAGGCGCTCCGGAATCGACCAGGAGGGGGGAATGCGCAGGTGGGCCATGGCGTCTCGTCTCCTCGGGGCTCGCGCAAGATATCATCCGCCGGTCCCTGATAACCTGCGCTCCCATGCGGGCGCTCATCCTCGCCGGCGGCACCGGCACCCGCTTCTGGCCGCTCAGCCGCCGCGCCTCTCCCAAGCAGCTTCTCGATCTCGAGGGGGGCGGCAGCCTGCTGCGGGCGACCGTGGACCGGCTGGCGCCGCTCGTGGCGACGGAATCGGTCTGGGTCTGCACCACCGCCGGGCTCGCAGGCAAGGTGCGCGAGGCCCTGCCGGAGGTGGCCGCCGAGCGCATCCTCGCCGAGCCGGAGGGCCGCAACACGGCGCCGGCGATCGGCTGGTCGGTGCAGACGATGG